>WLHA01000099.1 GCA_009702955.1 Actinomycetota bacterium | reverse complement strand
TTACCTGGAGAAAATATCGCTCTAGAAGATATACCCGAGCTACTCATAGTTCGCTCCTCACTGGGCGGTAGCCCGACGAGATCAGCGCATCTACAAGAGATGCGGCTCGCGCACTAGGGACGACAAGCACGAGCACTCCGCTCTCACCCTCGATTGAGTGGACAATCTCCAAATCAAGAATATTGACGCCAAGACTCCCTGCAAGGGTCGTTACCTCAGCAAGCACGCCCGGGCGGTCAGCGATAGGTGTACGAATCTCGGCGAGCGGGCCCTCGATCGCAGCAGAAACAGGGAGAGCTCTCCGAGAGTTTCTCGCTCTTGTCAAGAGTTCAAGAAGAGCAACACGATCGCCACTCGCAACCATTCCACGAACCGCTCCTAGCGCCTCAACATAACTATCGAGCGCATCAACAATCGCGT
Organism: Actinomycetota bacterium; assembly: GCA_009702955.1. Classification (GTDB taxonomy): domain Bacteria; phylum Actinomycetota; class Acidimicrobiia; order IMCC26256; family IMCC26256; genus IMCC26256. The sequence goes on along the minus strand of WLHA01000099.1, from coordinate 5,262 downwards.
CTCTATTAGCGGCGCATATATCGGGCCAGATCGCAGGATGGCTCGCAGCGATGCGCGTCATATCGCGAAATCCGCCAGCCGCGAGTCGAAGCAGCACAGCCGAACCATCGCCGGCCTCTGAAGCAACGTCCATCAAAGTGGTAGCGGCCAGTTGAGGAACATGACTCACCACAGCAACGAGTGCGTCGTGCCTCTCAGGCTCAATCTCAATGACCTCTGCACCTACGGCTATGGCAAGTGATCGCGTAAGTGCGTGTGCATCCTGATTGGTCGCGTTCGTCGGCGTTAGAACCCAAGTTGCCCCTACAAATAGATCGGCATCGGCTCCGTCCAGTCCATCTTGCTCAGAACCAGCCATTGGATGCCCCGCCACGAAATACTCCGAGCGCGTCGACAGACCTTCTACCGCTGAGACGATTGGGGCCTTAACGGATCCGACGTCTGTCACTACTGGCGCTCCAGCACTCAATGCGGCCGCCACTAGCTCTGCCACATTTGAGACCGGAACAGCCACGATCGCAATATCGCATTCAGCACAACTTAAGGCAAAGTCTGTTGAGGCAGAGTCTGCAGCCCCCATAGCAATACAACGATCGAGTCTCTCGCCATCGATGTCCCAAGCGGTGACTCGGTGGCCTCGAGTACGCAAGGCAAGTCCAATTGAACCACCCATCAGTCCAACTCCGATTACAAAAACTTCCATGCTCAATTAACCCGGGAGGTCATCGCGAAGAGAGCGAGCACCCTCAAGGTACACATGCGAAAGCTCCGCGCGCGTTCGCTCGCTGTAGACGTGCATCAATACGCGAATTACTCGCTTCATCGCCCCCTCTATAGAGAGTTCGCGAGCGCAGATCAATGGCACGTCCCCGAGGCCTAAAGCACGCGCTGCAGTAGCGGGAAACTGCGATACCAGATCATCCGTTGAGGTGAAGATGATGCTCACTATGTCGTCATGGAGTATTGAATTTCGCTCAAGCATCTCAGAGACGACTTGACGGGTGCGCAGAGAAATCTCATCAGCGGAGTCAAGGTCACAAGTAATCGCACCACGAAGGGCATAGAGTCGCACGGTCATGGAGGCTAGTGCCGCCGGATGCCCGGGGCAGGCCGATTACCCGTCGCTGCGTGGAGGCTGCGGACCTCCGAGAGCGTTAGTTCGCGCCACTCCCCGGGGGACAGGTCGGGGTCCGCAATGGGGCCAATTCGGACCCTAATTAACCTGCGCACCGGATGCCCAATAGCTTCACACATTCGACGCACCTGCCGATTGCGACCCTCATGGATTGCAATACTTATTGCGGCGTTACCTCCGTGCTCGTCAGAGAGCGTGACTGTCGCTGGAGCGGTTAGCCCATCCTCGAGCTCAATTCCCTCCCTAAGAAGTCGCAACTCGGATCGAGTGGGCACGCCTCGAAGTTCGGCTAGATACTCCTTCTCGACTCCAAGGGATGGATGCGTCAATGCTTGGGCTAGCTCGCCGTCATTAGTGAGAACGATTAGTCCTTCGCTATCGAGATCAAGTCGACCCACTGGAAAAATCCGATACTCGCTAGTGACTAGATCAAGGACGGTCTGTCGGCCCTGAGGATCATTGGCAGTGGTAACGACCCCGCGTGGCTTGTTCAATAAGTAGTGAACAAGGTCCCCTCGAGTCGTGACTCTTACTCTGTCAAACTCAATTACATCAGTCTCTGGGTGCACTCTCCGGCCGAGTACCGCTACTTCTCCGTTGACCCTGATGCGGCGTCTGACGATGTAATCCTCACAGACCCGACGTGAGCCAATACCAGCGCGCGCTAGTACTTTCTGCAGACGATCTCCATCTGGGTGCGGAGTGACCTCGTGGCCTGTTGACTCATCGCCGACCGGGCTCTCCTCGAGGTTTGACATATTCGCCTCAGGAATCAGAGTTAGCTGGAGCCGAGTCGGTTATTCCTTCAACATCGGCTGACTCATCGATTGCAGAAACGGTCTCTGGCTGAATAGAAGCAGGACTTATCCGTAGTCCTCGCTCTAGTGCCTCGACTACCTCTGCTCCTGGAACGAACTCAGAGAGAGTAGGAAGATCTGCGATCGAGTTGAGACCCATTCGCTCGAGAAATAGACGGGTAGTTCCATAGAGGATTGCTTGCCCAGGGCCTGAGTCCTGTCCAACAGCAATCACATAACCGCGCTGCTCAAGAGTTGAGAGCGTGGAGTCGACGTTTACTCCCCGAATGGAAGATACCTGTGCCTTCGATGCTGGCTGCTTGTAGGCAACGATTGCGAGAGTCTCGAGAGCGGAGGGAGAGAGGCGTGCGCTCTGCCCCTCTAAAACAAACCGCTCCACATAGGCAACTTGATCCGGATGGGTCTGGAACCTATAGCCACCGGCAACGCGGGCGATAGTAAACCCGCGACCCTCTTCTTGATAGGCGAGCGTCATCGCTTCGCATGTCGCCTCAACCTCAGAGACTGCAATCTCAAGTAACTGTGCAAGCAATTGCGGCTCAACAGAGTCGACCGCTGCTAGAAGTACGGCCTCAATCGCAGCTCGAAGATCAGGGCGAACTTCAATTGGGTCGCCTTGCTCCTGCGTTGGATCCTCGCTCATACCTCAGAGCCCACTGAGGTATCAATAACGCTCGACTCGTGATCACCGGCTGTTACGTCAAGCGCAACACTTGCGCCTCCGGCAGTACTCGAGACATCAGCACCATCAAGAACCTTTAATCCCTCAGCGTCAAGGGCCGCTATAACGCGCCTGTCACTCGCGGAGCGCTCAACTGGAGTCTTTGGATCCGAGTCTTCCCAGTCGTCGATACTCTCGCGGTCGAGGACCTGCTCACCCTCGGCGAGTCGTCTAACTGTGAGGTCGCCGAATGTAGCGATCTGAGTGAGGTCCAACACGCCCTGCTTGAACAACTCGAGCACAGCTAAGAAGCGAACAATCACCTCTAGGCGGTCCTCGATTCCAGCTACGAGAACTCGGAACGAGACAGCGCCTGTTTGCGGAAGAACTATTAGCACTGCGTCGATTGCCTCGCGGACGCTCGTTCGCAGCGGCTGGACATGGAAGAGATCGACAACTTGTTCGATCTCCTCTTTAGGTGCGAAGGCGCGAAGGGCAGCGGCACGGAACTGGGCAAGGGTTGTACTGAGAAGTGGATCTGGTGCGAGCGAGCGGAATGGCTCCTCCGGCCCCGCACTCCGAGCAACAGACTTAGCGCCTGCGGCAAGCCGCCCCTCGATCATTGAAGCAACGTCTTTGAAGGTCTTGCATGCAAGGAGACGAGAGAGCAGAAGATCGCGCTCCTCGAATCGCATCAATTCTTCGTCGAGTTCGGCATCGGCAGTACCTGGAAGCAAACGGCGAGCCTTCAACTCAATAAGAGTTGAGGCGACAAGCAGGAACTGAGTCGCTACATCGAGATCGAGAGATCCGATGGCCTCGAGCTCTCTAAGGAATGAATCGACTAGCTCGGTAAGCGATAGCTCCCAGAGATCTACCTCCTCTTGGAGGATGAGGTGCAGAAGCATCTCGAAGGGGCCTTCGTAGACAGGGGTGCAGACGTCGTATGCCATAACCCCGCGAATCTACCCTCGCTAGGCATCAGTTTGGCGGACTCCAGCGAGGTAATGTCTCACCAATGAATCGCGTCTTCTCGGGCATCCAACCAACCGGCGAGATGCACCTAGGCAACTACCTTGGGGCTGTCCGTAGGTGGGTCTCAGAGGCTCCGATAAGCCCCGAAAATCGCTCCGAGGCCCTCTACTGCGTGGTCGATCTCCACGCCATGACGGTCCCGTATGAGCCCGTGGAGTTCGCAGAGCGCACTCGGCGAACAGCCATGCTTCTGCTCGCCGCTGGTCTCGACCCCGAGAGGTGCGTCCTATTCGTTCAGAGCCATGTAAGCGCCCACACTGAGCTCACCTGGATTCTTAACTGCATCGCTACCTATGGGGAATTGCGACGTATGACGCAGTTCAAAGACAAGGGGCAGGGGCAGGAGAGCGTCAGCGTTGGGCTCCTCGACTATCCAGTCCTTATGGCCGCTGACATCCTTGCTTACGACACGACAGAGGTCCCGATAGGCGACGATCAACGCCAGCACCTTGAACTCGCACGAGATATTGCAATCAGATTCAATCATCGCTTTGGGGAGACCTTGATCGTCCCTAAACCCACATTCCCTGAGGTTGCAGCGCGCGTTAAAGACCTACAGAACCCGTCGGCCAAGATGTCCAAATCAGCCAACTCCGAGGCGGGGCAGATATTGCTCGTCGATCCACCTAGCCGAATTGCTAAGAAGATCAAGAGCGCAGTTACTGACTCGCTCGCGGTCATTAATTACGACCCGATCAATCAGCCTGGGGTATCCAACCTGCTTGAAATTCTAAGTGCTGCTACAGACCGAACGGTCGAACAGACAGCGCTCGAACTAGAGGGCCAAGGTTATGGGGCTCTTAAATCTCAAACAGCCGACGCGGTAGTCGCACTCATCGAACCTCTTCAGATGCGCCTCGCGGAGCTTGAGTCTGACCTTGACGAGGTAGGGCGCGTACTCGCCGCCGGTGCAGAGCGTGCTCAAGAAATTGCTGTCCCGGTCATGGAACGCGTGCGTAGCGCAACCGGCCTCTTACCGCGATTGACGTAGCAGGCTCAGTAAACGCTTAGTCGTCGTCAGATTTTGTTAGTGCATCAATTACCGCACTGGGGAAACCGGTAGCGCTCCATTGCTTAGGGTCATCATGAGCCTTCGCCCAGAGTGCAGCCTCTTCATGTCCACCACAACTGCGAATGTCCTCGCAGCCAAGTGAAGGGTGCTGGGAATACACGTATACGCGCCGAGACCAGGCCCGTTGCGAAAGCGCTAATCCGTCTACACCCTTCAGCTCTATCCATATTGTTGCGAACGCTCTTCGAATTGGGCCGAGGCCAGACTGGGCCTTCCCTACATCATGAAGGAGCGCTGCGGCTATCCAACGCTCCTCCGATAAATCCCCGAGCGACGCGTCGACTCTGCGTGCTACCCCAATCAAATGCCTTTGGTCGTGGTTAGGGAGCGTCGCGAACAATCCGCGCTCCCCCTCCCAAAGGAGACTCTCGGCCCACTCCAAATCCTGCGACGACGGTGCTACTGGCCAGAGTGCGACGAAGAATCGTTTTGATAAATGTCGAAATCTTCGAAGCTTCATCCGAGTATGAACCTAAAGAGACTCTCTTCGAATGGAGCGACAATCCGACCGAAGATGTTGGTCATAAAAACAACTAAGAAC
>WLHA01000098.1 GCA_009702955.1 Actinomycetota bacterium | reverse complement strand
GGACTCCCACACCTCAGACCAGCGCTTCTCTAGACCTTCAACGCTTGGCTTCTCAGGGATCGGCATGGGGAGTGAGTCTACGGACCTATGCGCTCAGAATCGGCTTCCGGCCAAAATGGAGACTTACCTCTAAATGGAGCAGCCTCTAAATGGAGAGGCTTGCTATAACCACTTAGGCGCTGCGGCGCTCGCCTTGAGGTCCAGTGATGAGAGTTGGGGCAATCTGCTGCTTCACAACGCCTGCATCGACAACACACTGAGTTACATCCGAGCGTGACGGCAGTTCGTACATGACATCAAGCAGGCACTCTTCGAGAATCGCACGAAGTCCGCGCGCTCCGGTACCTCGGATAAGCGCCATATCGGCCACAGCATCCAAAGCATCGTCGGTGAGCACGAGCTCCACGCCGTCGAAGTGGAAGAACTTCTTGAACTGACGTAGAAGCGCGTTCTTTGGCTCTACGAGAATACGAATTAGCGCATCCTTATCGAGGCTCTCAACCGCTGCGAGTACAGGGAGTCGACCAATGAACTCAGGGATCAAACCAAATTTGAGTAGATCCTCTGGGAGAATTCGCGCAGCAGCATTCTCAACGGTATTAACGCTGCTTACCTCAGAGCGGAACCCAACACCGCGGTTACCCATGCGGGCTTCAACGATCTTGTCGATGCCGGCAAATGCGCCACCGCAGATGAAGAGGATGTTGGTTGTATCGATCTGAATGAACTCTTGGTGTGGGTGCTTACGCCCACCCTGCGGAGGTACGGATGCGGTAGTGCCCTCAAGAATCTTGAGTAGCGCCTGCTGCACACCCTCGCCGGATACGTCGCGAGTGATTGATGGGTTCTCTGCTTTTCGCGCGATCTTGTCGATCTCGTCGATGTAGATGATCCCCGTCTCGGCCTTCTTTACGTCGTAGTCAGCCGCCTGAATGAGCTTTAGAAGGATGTTCTCGACATCCTCGCCGACGTACCCAGCCTCGGTGAGAGCAGTTGCATCTGCGATTGCAAATGGAACCTTTAGGAGGCGTGCAAGCGTCTGAGCGAGGAGCGTCTTCCCACAACCAGTAGGCCCGACGAGCATGATGTTTGACTTCTGAAGCTCAACATCAGGGTCGCCGAATGAACCAGCCTGAACGCGCTTGTAGTGGTTGTAGACAGCAACAGAGAGCGTCTTCTTGGCCTGCTCTTGCCCAATTACATAACCATCTAAGTAATCAAGAATCTCGCGTGGCTTTGGGAGATCATCGAAGCGAACCTCAGTATTCTGGGCTAACTCTTCCTCAATGATCTCGTTGCAGAGGTCTATGCACTCGTCACAGATGTAGACGCCAGGGCCCGCGATAAGTTTCTTGACCTGCTTCTGACTCTTTCCGCAGAAAGAGCACTTCAGCAGTTCGCCACCTTCACCGAACTTAGCCATGATGCCTCCACCCCGATAACTGCACGGACACGTTCATCTCTAGCAAGGGGTTGATCAACCCACGCCCGGAGGAACGCTAATGGCCGCAAGGTCACGGTTGGTTAATACCTCATCGATGATGCCGTAGATCTTTGCCTCAGGTGCGCTCATGATGAAGTCGCGGTCTGTATCTGAGGAGATCTTGGCGATGGTCTGCCCAGTGTGGTGAGCAAGAATCTCATCTAGGAGTGAACGCATGCGCATGATCTCTGCAGCCTGAATCTGAATATCAGAGGCCTGTCCGGAGGCGCCACCATTTGGCTGGTGGATCAAGACTCGAGCGTGCGGCAGTGCGAAACGCTTGCCTGGGGTACCTGCGGAGAGGAGGACAGCGGCAGCAGATGCAGCCTGACCAACACAGATCGTGTTGATGTCGCACTTGATGAACTGCATTGTGTCGTAGATCGCAAATAGCCCTGTGATCTCTCCACCTGGCGAGTTGATATAGATCGAGATGTCTTTGTCAGGGTCCTCAGACTCAAGGTGGAGCAACTGCGCCACGAGAAGGTTCGCCACAGTGTCGTCGATCGGAGTCCCAAGGAAGATAATGCGATCCTTGAGAAGACGGGAGAAGATGTCACGGGTCTCTCGACCGCGCGGGCTGTCCTCTGTTACGTAGGGCATATACATGTTGCTAGCGGCTGCGTTCATGCCGTCTCCTCGGGGGTCTCGGTGTCTGTTTCGGGGGTGTCTTGCGCTTCTGTTATTTCGGTCTGACTTAGTTCTGAAGGCTCCGGCATGCTGAGGTCAACGGTATTCCCCGCTGCATCAACGACCTTCGCATTATCGACAAGGAACTGCAGTGCCTTCCCTCGCTCGATGTCAAAGCGTACCGCCTCGAAGACGCCCTGCTGCTCCAGTTGACGACGAGCTTTCTTGGGAGAGCCCTTGACCTGCTCGAGGATGCGCTCTAACTCAGCCTCGAACTCCTCATCGCTGGCCTCAAACTCCTCGGCGGCGATGATGGACCTAAGACCTAGATCGACAAGTACTGCTTTAGTTGATCCCTCTCGAACCTCGGCCACAAAAATATCTTGGCTCTGACCAATTGCCTCGAGATACATCGGGATTGTCATCCCCTGCTGCTCGAGTCGGTGTGCGAGGTCGTGGAGGCGACGCTCCATCTCACGCTCGACCAAAGGAAGCGGTGCCTCAATCGGCACGATGCTCACGAGCTCTTCAAGGACGCGATCCCGCAGCGACATCTGTGCCTGCATCTTCGCTACCAAATCGATACGGAGCGCCATGTCAGTGCGGAGTGCCTCGACAGTCGCAGACTCAGTGTTTTCATCGACCCATTCGTCTGTCAGCTCGGGCAGAACCTTCACCTGGGCTGACTTGACGGAGCCAGTGAAGAGAGCAACCTGGCCTTCTCGGTCGCCGAAGCGATCGGTGAGGGTAGAAGAGAACGAGAGCTCAGCTCCTGGACGCGATCCGCGCACTGCTTCATCGAGTTCGTCGACGAGTATGCCCGACCCAACCTCGTATACGAAGTCTTGAGCACTGAGGGCTGGAACTGCTTCTCCATCGATTGTCGCTGCGATATCTAGACGAGCGAACCCACCAATTGTGAGGGCGTCTTCGGTATCTTCGAGCGTTGCGAAGCGCTGGCGCATGGAGTCGATCTGGTCCTCAACGCGCTCAGGCGTTGCAGTCTCGATATCAAGCACAACGGTTAGCTCGTCGTAGCCGGTTAGGCGCACCTCAGGGCGAACCTCGACCTCTGCGGTGAAGACGATGTCGCCAGATTCCTCACCCGATGTGATGTCGATCGTAGGGGCAGCAATTACATCAATTACATGCTCTCCAACCGCGTCAACGTAGTAATCGGCGAGCGAGTCCTTAAGGGCCTGTGCACGCGCCTCGGATACTGGGATGCTCTGCTCAATAATCCTGCGCGGCGCCTTACCTGGCCTGAAGCCCGGTATGCGCATCTGCTGAGCGAAACGGCTGTAAGCCAAATCGATGGACTTCTCGAACTCCTCCGCGGGGATGGTCACGTGGAGTCGAACCTTGTTGCCTTCTAATGGCTCTAGTGAGGTCTGCATAAGGTGGGAGACTCTACCGGCCCGGTGCGACACTTACCCGATCATGGATAAGGGCAGGAGGGCTCATTTCGCTAGGTGAGCGGGCCCATCAGGGGTCCAAGCCGCCATAACACGCTCTGCCACAGCCTGAGGGGCGCACCCAACTGCAATGAACCACGCAGCGCGTTTAGCGCGCGACTTAAACGGGACCTCGTCGAGAGTCCTGAGGCTTCTAACTCCCATCCACGCGAGCCTAAGGGCTTTATCGCCCTTGATCGGGTGGCGCTCTGGATCTAAGCGCAGCGATACCAAGCGCGCTGTAATCGCTGCCGGGTCGTAGAGGTCTTCCAGTGATGTGCAGTCGCGAGGATCTAGCCCAGCGATCGGAGCGAACCTAAGCACCTGAGAGCGGCAGTACCCAATACTCTCGAGGCGCCTTCGCGCCCAGCGCGCCGTAACCGCGCCACCATTTGAGATTGAAACATTCTCTCCGTGAATGCGGTACCCCACCCCAATGTCCGCGATAGATCTAACTACACCAAAGATCGGAATTATCTCTGCGAGGTACGCATCGGCGCCGGTCACATACTTCTCCGCAGGCATCGGGAGAATCGTCTTGAGCGTCTCTGCACTAAATGCATTCGCACTCGTTGGGGTCCAGGCGTAGTTCCGGGTTCGCATAACCCTTAACCTGAGGTCGCCATTGCCGAGCAGTCCATCTCTCGGAGGCTTCACCGCTCCCGTTGGCTCTCCTTGGGCGTTGAGCACTGCGAGCCTGAACTGGACCTTCACTACGTCCGGGTCAGCATCAAAGATCTCTACTACTCGACTAACGATCCCGGGCTGAAGCACATCATCAGCATCGAGGAACATGATGATGTCCCCTAGTGCATGATCCATAGTGACATTGAAGACCGAGCCCTGCCCCGCGTTCTCCTTTGCCACCAACAAAATGCGATCTCCGTAGGCGCGAGCAATCTCTACGGAGTCATCCGTGCTGCCGTCATCAACAACGATTACTTGTACTTGTTCGTAGTCTTGTTTGAGCGCGCTATCGATTGCATCGCCGAGGAATCTCCCGTAGTTATGCGAAGAGATTGAGATGGTGACGACTCTCCTGCTCACTGCATATCCAGAATCGAGACGCCCGCACTCGGGTTGACGGGATCTCGCCCTAGCATCGTTTGAATCGTCGCCGCTAGGTCAAGCCCGGGCCGCGTACCAAGATCGCCTGGAGCAATTCCGTCTCCGTTGAAGAGAGCAAAACCCGTTCCATCGTGCTCGCCGGCACGCTGATACGGCACAGGGCCGATTAGCCCAGCAGTTGGGTGATCGAGCGCCTGGGTTGTGTCTGACCAGCGGAATAAAATATCTGCTGGCGCACCGGCAGGGTCGAACGGATCCTCCGCGCGCATCATGAAGAATTCAGCAACGATTGATTTACCGGTCAGTGGAGATGTTGCGCTTCTTACCTCGGCAATGACCTCTTCACAAGTGCGTTGGTAATCCTCTATGTCTACGATGCCATCTCGTTCGCGCCCGCGCAGGTTGATACGAACAAGCCCCTCTGTAAAAGATGGAATAGCGAAGTAACGCATGCTTGGCCAGCGGTGGCGGTACCACCAAAGCGGCATGTACGTAGGCTCAGATTTACCCTTACCTTCCTTCGCCGCCGAGAACGGGCTCTCCGGTGGTATGTCGCCAACTAGATCCCCAGGTTTGTGACTAGTTCGACCCGTTGCGCGGCGAGCCGCCGTAAGGAGCGACATTGGCAACGCGCGCTTTACGAAATTCATCGCACGTCGCGAAACGCTGTCAGCGAAGTGGCGGGCGACAAAATCAATCCACTGCATATTCTCTTCTGGGACAACTACAGGCATCCCTGACGCGCGCCATTCTTCTCCCCCGGGCATGCGCAACGCGGCTTTCTTAAAGTGGAGGCGGTGGAGCAACTCCGGCAGAAGCACCGAGGTCTGTATGTCCGAGCAGTTTGGCTTCATGCCATGGAGCGAAAAAACGCAGACATCGCACTCCCCCGCATTAGCAATAGCTCTCCCTACCGCCTGATCTAAGGCAACGTGAATGCGCAGCATCTGCTCGCCAGCCAACTCTGCGGTTGGGGTCGCGAATGCTGGGTGGGAAGGGTCTGCTCCGTGCCACATGACGTGCCCGCCCGAGTGAGCCTCGGACCAAACGCTCAAGGCAAAATCCCATTCCGGAG
>WLHA01000097.1 GCA_009702955.1 Actinomycetota bacterium | reverse complement strand
TGGTTTCAAATTACAGAGGATCTCGCCGACGACAAGATTGATGCGCTCCTTGTAGCGCCAGAGCGTTTTGCGAATCAAGAGTTCCTCGATGATGTCCTGCCTAACCTCGCACCACGCGCCGGGCTATTTGTCGTTGACGAGGTGCACTGCATCAGCGACTGGGGGCATGACTTTCGCCCTGATTACCGCCGCATCGGTCGCCTTCTTGAGCTACTCCCAAAGAATGTGCCAGTGCTCGGAACAACTGCAACGGCGAACGATCGCGTTGTTAACGATGTAACGGCCCAACTTGGCGAGAACATCACAACAATTCGAGGGCCCCTAGATCGTGAGAGTCTGCGCCTTGACGCAATCTCAATGCCATCGCGCGCTCATCGCCTTGCCTGGCTCTCGGAGATAATCCCAACCCTCGAGGGCACCGGCATCGTCTACTGCCTAACCGTGAACGACGCTCATCGCCTCGCCGAGTGGCTGCGCAATGAGGGGATCGCCGCAGAGTCCTATGCAGCAGACCTCTCGACTGATACCAAGACTCGCCTAGAAGATCGCCTGCTTCGCAACGACCTCAAGGTTCTCTGCGCTACCTCTGCACTCGGGATGGGTTATGACAAGCCTGATCTTGGTTTTGTTATTCACTACCAGTCTCCAGGCTCGCCGATCTCGTATTACCAGCAGGTTGGTAGAGCGGGGCGTGCAATCCCCAACGCCGTGGGAATCCTCCTGAGTGGTTCGGAGGATAGCGATATCCAAGAGTGGTTTATGCAGACTGCTTTTCCATCGCGCCCGGAGGCTGAGACACTTATTGAGTTGTTAGAGAAGCGCGCCGACTGGACCTCGCTACCTGCAATTGAGGAGCGCGTCAATCTTCGCCGCGGCAGACTCCAGCAGATGTTGAAGGTGCTCGAGGTTGAGGGGGTAGTCGAGCGCAATGGCATGAAGTATCGCCGCACCCTAAAGAAGTGGACATACCCCGAGGAGCGTCTCGCCAAGATCAACGCAGCGCGCCGCATCGAGCAAGACGCAATGCTTAAGTACATCAGCTCCGATATCTGTCTTATGCAGATTCTTCGTGGGCTGCTCGACGATCCTGAGTCGCAATCATGTGGCCGCTGCACGCGCTGTGTTGAGCGCCCATACTCAGTTGATGCTGATCGAGGCACCGTAGGGCGTGCGCGCGATTTCCTAAGGGGTCGCCCGCTCACCTTTGAGCCTCGCAAGCAATATTCAGGTGGCTCGAAGATTCCTGAGAACCGGCGAGTTGAGCAGGGCCGAGCACTCGGTGTCTGGAATGACGGTGGCTGGGGCTCAGAGACAAGAGATTGCAAGGAGGCCGGCGAGTTCTCCGATGCGCTGGTTGCAGCTCTTGTGGAGACTGTAAAGGCTGCGCGCCTTAGCCCCAAGCCTGCGTGGGTTACCGATATCCCATCGCTGCGTGCACCAGCTCTTGTGCTCTCGCTGGCGCAGCGCTTGGCGGATGGTCTTGGGATTCCCTACGTTGCCTCGATAGCGAAGGTTCGTGAGGCGGTACCTCAGAGCACTCGTGCGAATAGTGCTCAGCAACACTCCAATATCGCAACATCATTTGAGGTGGCCGGGGAAGTACCGTCTGGGCCTGTGATCTTGATTGACGACCTCGTTGACTCGCGCTGGACGATGACTGTCGTAGGCGAGGCTCTGCTCGAAGCCGGTGCAGGTGCGGTGCATCCAGTTGTATTAGCGGTAACAACGCCGGGCTGATGAACGAAGGCGACCGCTCCGGGAAGGGCGATCTCTCTAACGCTCCCGGTCGAGCCAATGCTGCATCCCTTGCAGCATTAGCGCTCGCGACGCGCCTTGTTGATGCAGATGCGCGTTATCCGGCACTCTCGGCAGGGGAGTTCTGGGGACTACTGAACGTCTGTCCAGACCCCTCGCTATTGGTTGGGCTCGCAGCAGGCGAGGTTGAGGCACTGCTCGGAGAGTTGCTAGATGCGGCGCGTGTAGTTGCGTTATTGGAGCGCGGCTCATCGGTGGGGTTAATGCTCCAGCGCTTGGAGCAGAGCGGTATCGAGGTGCTCACAACCTTCGATGGTGCCTATCCGGCTCGACTGTGTGACGAGTTGGGGAGTGGAGCCCCTCCGATACTCCATGTTGTGGGTGAGGCTGCACTGCTCTCGTCTGAGTTGAGTCTGATTGCTATGGATGGCGATGAGAGCTCTGCTAGCAAAGGTGATTCGCGTGCAGAGTGGGGTGCAGCCGCAGAGATTGAAGGCTCGAGAGCGGCGGAGTCGGGGAAGACTCTCATATCGCTGGCCCGCTCGAATATTGATCGCTCTGTGGTGAACAGCGCTCTCGATGCGGGAGGGCGCGCAGTCGTGATCACAGCGGGGACTCTCGACGCAGCAACATCGGACCCTGAGTGGCGACGAGCGATCATCGCCGGGCGCCTCTGTGTGGCAACGCCTTATGACCCGTTCACGGCCTTCACAGATGGGAAGGCATTGGGATGCCTCAAAATTATCAATGCACTCGCGCTCGAGACCATCAAGATAGAGCTCGATCTTGATGGATCCAATCCGCCCGAAGACACCGAGCAACTAAGTCTCTAGGGGAGTGGTCTCGCGACTGCCCAGGTGTTGTCGCACGAGAGAACTATCTGCTGGGTCTCTGTGAGTTCGAAGATTGCGACTTGGCGGTACTCCTCGCCGATCGCAATCGCAGTTGCTCGATCAACACCTGCGAACGCGAAACCTTGCTCTTGGTGAGATGATTCAGCGTCACTCCCAACAGCGATCCAAATTTGATTCGTGTACTCCACAAGCGTCTCCTGAAGCAGCAGATTGTTTTGAGAGTTCACCAAATCTGTTGGCCGCTCGCCACCCGGGTTCCATGCCGTAACTAAGTGCAGTGGCGCACCTAAGCGCTTAACCGCCTGCGCAACTGTGAGTTCATCCCCTTCAACGGTGATTGTGATCTGCGTAGCTAGATAGATCCACGCATCACCATCGGCACCAATCTGCGGTTCACCAAATAGCACTACTCGTTCGTTCGCCCTCTCGGGGTGCGGAGAAGTTGGGTCTTGAGACATGAGTGCAGAGTAGTTAGGCGAGCCCGTGGCCCAGGAACTACTTAGTGGTCGCCATTCCGCCGTCTACTGCGAGGATGGTCCCTGTGATGTAGGAGCCAGCGCGTGATGAGAGGAAGATCGCGGTTCCGGCCATGTCCTCGTCACGCCCGATGCGCTTAAGGGTTGTGCCGGCTGCGATTGAGTCTCCGAAGGAGTTCAACGTTGCCGCCATCATCTTGGATTGGAACGGCCCTGGAGCGATTGCGTTGACAGTGATGTTGGGGCCAAGGTGCCCAGCGAGGTGACGTGTCATCTGGTGGACAGCGGCCTTGCTTGCTGCGTAGGCGAATGTCTCCATGATCGGAACATGGATGCCGTCGATAGATCCAATGTTGATCACACGCGATGGGTCACCCGGCTTCGATGCTGCATCGAGGAGCGGTCGGCAGAAACGCACCAGGTGGAATACGCCTTTGACGTTTAGGTCCAGGACACGGTCCCATGCCTTGTCGTCATGATCGGCGAGTGGCGCTCCCCATGTTGCGCCAGCGTTGTTGACGAGAATGTCGAGCTGCGGCTCGCGCTCCGCTATCCAATCCGCAAGCTCACGGCAACCATCCTCGGTTGCGAGGTTGGCTGGAGTGCCGTCACAGAATCCAAACTCGGAGAGCTCTGCAATTGTCGAGGCGACTGCATCGGCCTTGCGGCTAGCTACATAGACACGTGCACCTGCGCGCACGAATCCCTCAGCGATCATTCGCCCGATGCCGCTCGTGCCGCCCGTAACTAGGGCTGACTTTCCCTTGAGTGAGAAGAGCTCATCCAAGACGTTCGAGTTATCGGCAGTGGCGTTATCAGACACAGGTCTCTCCATCATTTAGGGGCAAATAGTTAGCGGCAAAAAATAAGGGGCAATAAATTCGGTGAGTGCTCAAGGTCGCTGACGTTACAGCGCCCGGCAACCATATGCGCTGCTAACGCCCGCGGTAGTAGTCCGAGAGCGCTCTGCGAGAGGGCTTAAGCCCTAAGGAAGTTCTGGAATGAGCGCTAATGCAGGAGCAATCGTGCGATTGAGAGCGTGCAGCGTGGATCGTGCTGCTGCCTCAATTGGGCTAGCGCCGGTAGCGAGTCCGTGGAGAGTCTTGTTGGCCGGGTCGTTGAGCTCGGTTGCTACTAGGTATTGCTTGCGCCCATCGCCGTTCTCCATTGGCCGCGCCCAGACTGCTTCGTACTCAATATCTGGCGCCCAAGTGCGCAGAGCCTCGATTGCTGCCTCTGATGCTCCGAGCACCCCTCGACTCGCTGGAGCACGCCCAATACCGCGACGGCCCTTGTAGCTGAGGTGCACCTCTAGTTCGTCGGTGTCAGGGAATGTAAGCACCGCTAAGAGACGCGTACGCGGGGCACGCTCTAGCGACTCCGCCTTCTCCATCTGAGTGACATCTAT
Organism: Actinomycetota bacterium; assembly: GCA_009702955.1. Lineage (GTDB taxonomy): Bacteria > Actinomycetota > Acidimicrobiia > IMCC26256 > IMCC26256 > IMCC26256. The sequence continues at coordinate 1,264 of WLHA01000097.1, read as the reverse complement.
AACGCTCACGGGCTCAGGCTCAGAGGTGGTCTCAGGCTCCTCGTCGGAGTCATCACCTTGCGCATCCTCAAATGCCTCGCCGTAACCGCTCTCTTCTTCGAGTGTCTGGGCTGTCTCGTAGTTCTCTATCTCGTAGTTCTCTGTCTCGTCGATGTCTGTCTCGTCAATGTCTGTCTCGTAAAAGTCTGTCTCGTCATCCTCTGCATCAGTAACGCTCGCGTCTAGCGATGTGGCGCCGTGAAAGACCTCGGACGAGTGAGCGTCGAGTAGTTCAGTCTCGGGGATGAGGAACGCACGAGTATCGGGCTCGATGCGCGTCTCTGCTCGCGAGTCTGGACCTGAACGAGAACCAAAGTCATTGGCCTCTGCGACCTCGGGAGAAATTCCCCAGACCGAAGTCTGCGCTGGTGCATCAGCAACAGTGTTGCGCTCTGTCGATCTAGCGGTAGACGGATCTCCACCGAGAGGAGCATCAGCGTCTAGAGAGAAAGAGTCTGACCGACGGCGATTCTTAGATTTGTCAGAGGTATCTGAGCGTTCGCTAGAGCGGCCAGTGGTATCGCTCGCGGTAACCACAACCGTCTCGACCTCGTCAACAGCATCCCTTGGGTCTGGTGTATCACCAATATGCCCACCACCAAATTTGTTGGAGACGGTGCCACTCTGCTCTCTGGAGACTCTCCGGGAGCCCTGCCAGTGGTTTACCTCGATTGCGACTGACCCCTCGGCGAACTGCAGAGCTAAGCGAGTCGCTCGATCTGTGAGGGTGGGGTCTGAGACGCCACCGCCAATGTGGAGCTGAATATGTAGCACGCTGTTTCGATCATCGAATGCAACTGAAATCACGCCAGGGAGCCTTCGAAGGTTTACCTCTAGTTCGTTGATGCTCGGGTTCGGGTTCATGGCCTAGCCCCCTTAGCTGCGCGTAGGCGCTCGTCCGCTAGTGCGAATAGTGACTCTGCGCTCTCACCCTCGGATGGGCTCTCGGCAGCGCCGTAGGAGAATCCTGGGCAGCGATCTCCGTCGATGTTTGTCTGAGCGACGCGCTCTAGGAGCGGTCCGACATCAGAGAGTTTTGTGTCAGGCATGATCAACGCGAACTCGTCGCCACCGATGCGCGCAGCGTTGTCTCCATGGCGAAGCGCGATTCTTAAACGATCTGCAATCCCAATCAATGCGGCATCTCCCGAGCGGTGCCCTTGATTGTCATTGATTGATTTTAGATAATCGAGGTCAAGAATCACGAGAGTAAATGGCCACCCAT
>WLHA01000096.1 GCA_009702955.1 Actinomycetota bacterium | reverse complement strand
GGCCCATGTACTGAAGCGCGCGATACGCCGCATCACGAGCATCAGGGTCTGAGTATGAGTCAGGGTCTGGAACTGAGTCCTCGATGGTGATGGTCTGCCCAGGGTTTGTGCCCCATGAGATAGATGGCCGGATAGTGGCGGCATTGATTACAAGTTCACGATCGAATACTGCGTCGTCATCTGTTGCGAGCTCGCGCCAGTCTGCAACTGCTTTATCCCAGTCAGCTCCCTTAGGTGCATATGGGCGACCCTTCAGATACTCAAAGGTCACATCATCTGGTGCAACAAGCCCTGCTCGAGCGCCTGCCTCGATAGACATGTTGCAGAGAGTCATGCGACCCTCCATCGAGAGTGAACGGATAGCAGATCCTCGGTACTCAATGACCGAACCGATCCCGCCGCCGGTGCCGAGTGCAGCGATGATCGTGAGTGTCACATCCTTTGCAGTTACTCCCTCGGGAAGCTCGCCCTCGACCGTTACTGCGAGTGTGCCTGGGCGCGCCTGGGGGAGTGTCTGTGTAGCTAAGACATGCTCGACCTCGCTGGTGCCGATTCCGAACGCAAGTGCGCCGAAGGCTCCATGCGTAGATGTATGGCTATCGCCACAGACGATGGTCATGCCCGGTTGTGTGAGTCCCTGCTCGGGGCCGATGACATGCACGATGCCTTGGCCCGGCTGCCCCATTGCGTGGCAGAGAACTCCAAACTCATCACAGTTGCGCGCAAGTGTCTCCATCTGGATACGTGAGACGGAGTCTTTAACGCCGATCGAAAGGTCGCTCTCGCCCCAGACGAGGGAGACATCAGTCGGGACGTTGTGATCCATTGTGGCGACGGTGAGGTCTGGCCGGCGCACGCCGCGACCGTTCATGCGAAGCCCATCGAAGGCCTGTGGTGAAGTCACCTCATGAACAAGGTGGAGGTCGATATACAGGATGGTGGGCTCGCCTTCTGCGGCGCGCACTACGTGGAGGTCCCAGACCTTCTCGCTCAGTGTTCTTCCCATTACTTTTCTCCTTCTTTCGCTTGAGGTTGCTTGTTCTGGTTTCGTGTTGATGTTTGACTCGTCTCACTATGTGAGATAAGATATCCGTATGTTGGACAGTATAAGCACCGTAGGAGTAATTGACAAGTCAGTTGCAATTCTTGAGGCTCTCTCGAAGGGCCCAAGATCGCTCTCGGATCTCGTTGACGAGACGGGGCTTGCGAGGCCCACGATTCACAGGCTCGCGGTTGCTCTCGAATCGCATGGGCTAGTGGGGCGCGATGGTGATGGGAAATTTCGACTCGGTCGGCGTTTGATTCTCTGGGGGAGTGGAACCGGTCTCTCTGAGGCTCTTGTGGATGCAGCATCAGAGGTGCTAGCAGCATTGAGCAGTGCAACGGGTGAGAGCGCTCAGCTCTTTATCCGTGATGGAGCATCGCGTGTATGTATTGCAGCATTCGATCGCCCAACTGGGCTACGCGACACAGTTCCGGTAGGTGCAGTGCTATCGCTGCAGGCTGGTTCGGGGGCCAAGGCACTAATGGCTTGGGCATCTGAGGGAGAGAGCAGCGCGAGTGCCGCTGAGCTGGCGCAGGTGCGTCGGCGCGGATGGGCGGAGTCAGTTGCTGAGAGAGAGGCCGGGGTAGCGAGCGTTAGCGCACCGGTATTCGATGGCCCAGGAGTTGTGGTCGCGGCCGTCGGGGTCAGTGGGCCGATAGATCGCTTCGGAGCAAGCCCAGGGAAACGCTTCGGTTCTGCGGTACGCGAGGCTGCTCGTAAGTTGGAGGTCGCCGCTGGGCTCGAGGGGAACTCAGAGAGGAAGAAGGGTTAGGGCAATCCTGTAACAAATTCATTGTGAGTGATATTGATCAAAACTGGAGTGCTTTGCGAGTAGTTCAAGGCTCAATGATGGCTAGAGTCAGCGCTCACACCAGAGGCGCATTAGGCGATTAAACATTGCATATATTGGAATCTCGATAATTTTTTTGGGAGTAAAACGTTGAGCACTTCAAGCTTTGAGCCAAGTGGTGAGAAGAAGTCAGCAGGAAGGGCTTCGTCTCGTCGCAGTAAGAGATGGATTGCAGTTGCAGCGGCGGTAGTTGTTGTAGCGGGTGGTGCAGTTGCGATCGCTGCATCGCAGGGCAGTGACTCGCAGCGCTCCGGCACGGTCATTAGCGGCTCGACGAGCGCCGCTGCGTCTATGAAGATCGCCGTCGGTGGTTCAACTTCGTGTCTTGTTCACTACTCCGACGTTCAGTGCTGGGGGGGTAATTCTCAAGGGCAAGCCGGGAACAACACTCTTACGAGTCCGGCTGCGATTGGAAAGGTCAAAACCCTCAATGGTGCTCTTTTTGGCGGGAATTCTGTATCAGCAGGTTTGGCCCATGGGTGCAGCTTCTATGGGGTAAGTGCCGTCTTTTGCTGGGGGAGTAATGACAATGGACAAATTGGCTCTGGTAATAGCTATCCCGAATATCCACTCGCTAACCCAGTAACGAAATCAACTGGCGGGTTGTTAACGAATTTACTCGCAGTATCCGCTGGGGACGACGGTACCTGTGCCGTGACAGCAGCGAAGGAAGTTTGGTGCTGGGGGGGTGGTGATAATGTCGCACGACTTTATTCCGCTGCCGGAAATCCTGTCACGGCTCTGAGTTATGGCGGCGTGGGCAACGTGTGCATGGTAACTGCTCCGTCAGGGCAGACCCCTAACGTTTTCTGCAGCGGAGGTAATCCGAGTGGGATCCCGGAGCCAAGGGCGATATCAGTTGGCGGAGATCACGCGTGTGTCGTGCTCGCCGCAGATGGGGCTGTCAAATGCTGGGGAGACAACACCTACGGTCAGTTAGGCAATGGAACTACTACTGCGTCTCCAGGCTCGCTTCAGAGTGCCGGTATTACTAACGCAATTGATGTAGTCGCAGGCCTCAAGCACACCTGCGCTCTCATTGCTGGCAGCACAGCGGCGGCCAACACAGTCAAGTGCTGGGGAGACTACTCAGCAGCACAGATAGGCCAGACGCCAGGAGGCATCTCTAAACAGACCACCCCGATAGAGGTCGCCGGGCTGCTTGGGGCGACTGCGATTAGTACCTCGAGCGGCAGCTTGCACACCTGTGCAAGTGGAGGCGGAGGTGGTGCAGGAGTTCCATGGGTGAAGTGCTGGGGCCTCAACACGAGTGCTCAAGTCTCATCTCCGGCCTCAGCATTTATAGCTACTCCAGTAAAAATAACCCCGGTTCCATAACCCGAGTTCCTAAGGCCTGAGGCGCATTTAATTTTCAGGACTAACAGCCGTAACTACGTGATCACTGCAGGTAGTCGAATTTATATATAGGGAGTAAAACGTTGAGTAATTCAAGTCTTGACTCGAGTGTCGAGAAGAACTCAGCGGAGAGGGCTTCGTCTCGGCGCACTAAGAGTTGGATTGCAGTTGCAGCGGCGGTAGTTGTTGTAGCGGGTGGTGCCGTTGCGATCGCTACATCGCAGGGTGGAGACTCACAGCGCTCCGGCACCGTAGTGACGGACGCGGGCGGCGTTGCGGCACGGACGACTATCGCAGTCGGTGGGTCCTCCTCATGCGCTATGACTACAACTAATCCAGCAGGTGCTAAGTGCTGGGGTTCAAACTCCTACGGTCAAGCAGGCAACTTCTCAACTGGCGGAGACCTAACCTCTGCGGTGAACGTTGAAGTCATGCAGCGCGTCTCGGCGATTGCCGCAGGCGCATCACACACATGCGCACTCGGTGATGCTGGCCCTCATGTGTTCTGTTGGGGCCTAAACACCTCGGGGCAGGTTGCTAATAATACGTTTAATAATCAAGTAGCACCACAGGGCGTCTTGATTGAGCCGAACAATGGATTCTTGACAGCGAAAGCAATCTCAGCTGGTAGTGCGCATACCTGCGCATTGGCTGCCACAGACCTCGCTTATTGCTGGGGAAACAATGGCTCTGGGCGTCTCGGTAATGGGCTAACTACAAACTCGAGTAGAGGAGTGCCTGTCAAGGATCCTGGCAACTCCACGCAAGCTCTGCCGAGAGTCAGAGCAATTAGTGCAGGTGGCACGCAGACTTGCGCTATCTCCGGCGATGCCGGTGCTGCGGGGCAGGTTTATTGCTGGGGGACTGGATACGCCGCTACTGGTACGAATACTGGGATCACCGCAAAGGCTGTATCTGTTGGAAATTCCCACACCTGCGTCGTGCTCGCGGATTCGAGCGTGAAGTGCTGGGGCGATAACGCCTATGGGCAATTAGGCAATGGCTCAACGACATCGGCTCTATACAGCGCACCGGTCGCCGCGAGCGGGATCACCAATGCTGTTGACGTAGTCACTGGCAAGTACCACACCTGTGCGCTGCTTAGCGATCAAACAATTAAGTGTTGGGGAGCCAACTCTTCTGGTCAACTTGGTAACGGGACAAACATCCAGTCGCTGACTCCAGTATCGGTCTCAGGGATCACTGCCGTTACCGCGCTTGTCTCATCTAGCAGCAGCCTTCATACCTGTGCCGTCGGTAGCGTGAGCGGCGTTCTTGGCATGAAGTGTTGGGGCGATAACGCCAATTACCAGATCAACTGGTCTGCTACTCCGTCTCCCTACATCTCCTATTTCACAACCCCGTTCTCCGCGGTCTACTGAGCAAAGGCACTTAAACCTGATTCTTGGGTTCACTCGCGCGAAACATTCCTGAAACGCGCAACCCGTAAGTTGGTTGTCATGTTGGATGTTGTGCTTCTGCGTTGGCCAGAGGAATCAGAGCACCTAGATGATTTACGATCTCGAGGCGTTCCTAGACTGCTTCTAGTGGGGCCAGAGTCTCCGCCGCCTGACTCCATAGACACTCTTGAAGACTGGGTTCGACTGCCCGCCGCTGACCCCGACGTGAGGGCCCGCGTCGCCACTCTCGAGATGAGGGCATCAAGCACTGTTAGTTCCCCGGAACTCGATGCTGATGGGTTACTCCGTTACCGCGACCGCTGGGTATCGCTCTCGCCGGTAGAGAGTCTTCTAGCGAGATTTTGGTCGAGTGTTTAGGTGCGGTGGTCGGGCGAGAACTACTCCTAGAAAGGGCATGGCCCTCTGGAGCTCCAACGCGAAATGCGCTTGATGTACACGTCCTAAGGCTTCGCCGCAGAATCTCCCCACTTGGGCTGGAGATTCGTACAGTTAGATCTCGCGGCTACCTACTTCAGACGGCTAGCCAGCAGAACTAACAGAGATAATCTCAACCGTTAGGGTCTTCTTCGCTGGGGTGCGGTACTCAACGGTCGCGCCAGGGCCTTTTCCATTTAAAGCAAGCCCGAGCGGCGATGAGGTTGAGAGCACATCGAGTTCGTCGTTGCGCTCCTCAATCGATCCAAGTAGATACTTGGTCGTCTCGTCAGAGCCTGCATATCGGAGCTCGACAATTGTTCCCGGGCCGGCAACATCGCCGGTAGCAGAATCAACGATCACTGCATCTAGGAGGATCGCTTTGATCTGGCGAACGCGTGCTTCGTTGAGACCCTGCTCGTCCTTGGCTGCGTGGTAATCGGCATTCTCTTTTAGATCGCCGAGTTCGCGCGCTATCTCAATGCGCTCTGTGATCATGAGGCGTCGCGGGCCGGAGCGCTCTGCTAGTTCTTCTTTGAGGCGGTTAGACGCGGCTGTTGAGAGGTGTGAAGGTTCCATGGAGGTAGAGGGTACCCGCGAGTTGGGTCTCGGGTCACCCCCGGGAGGTCTCTAGTTCTCGCCGAGGTAGGAAGACTCAAGGATGTCACTGCGC
>WLHA01000095.1 GCA_009702955.1 Actinomycetota bacterium | reverse complement strand
TTGCTAAGCGACGACCTTGCGATCGTGGTGTCGCATGTCTCGCCAATCAAGGCAGCACTTACGTGGGCTCTCGGTGCCCCGGATCAAATGGTGTGGCGCATGTTCATTGACGTTGCATCGATATCAAGCATCGGTATGCGCCAAGGCGCGCCCTGCATGCTCGGCTTCAACGAGACCGCGCATCTTAGGTAAAACGGCCAAAGTCAATTAGCAGTTACTGGAATGCTCGTTCGCTGCGGTTTGGCGGGTAAGGCGTGTGCACCAGTTGCGTCGATTACGAAACGCCCTTCGCCGGGTCCGTCAGCTACTGGCATGCCTAATGCCTCGAGAAGTGCGTGGTCTTCTTCCGGAGAACGACCGCCGGTGGTTAGGTAGTTTCCAACGATAAGTGCGTTAGCCCCTGCGAGAAGCCCCATTCCTTGAAGCTCACCAAGGACTCGTTCGCGACCGCCTGCAAGACGTAGCCATGCAGAAGGCAGAACTAAGCGGAATAACGCAATTGCCTGTAGTGCCTCACGCGGAGAGAGCATTGTGTAATCGGCGAGCGGAGTACCTGGGCGAGGGTCAAGAAGGTTGATCGGTACCTCACATGGGTCGAGCTCCGCTAGCTCGAAAGCAAACTCGACTCGCTCTTCAAGTGTCTCACCCATCCCGAGGATACCTCCACAACAAAGCTCCATGCCGGCAGCAATTGCGCGCTTGGCGGTATCGACGCGATCGTCGTATGAGTGGGTAGTGCAGACCTCGGGGAATCTTGATCTAGGTGCCTCAAGATTGTGGTTATAACGGCGGACTCCAGCATCGGCGAGACGCCTGGCCTGCTCATCTGTAAGTAGCCCAAGTGAGCATGCAACCTCGAGGCCAGTCTGTTCATGTACGGCGTTAACTGCAGCGATGACTTTGTCTAGAAGTCGCTCTGAGGGTCCGCGTACTGCAACAACTATGCAGAACTGCGTAGCCCCTGCTGCCTTAGTCGCGTGTGCTGCCTCTAGTACCTCGCCTAAATCAAGAAACGCATAGACATCAACTCCAGTATCGAACTTGACAGATTGTGAGCAGAACGCGCAGTCCTCTGGGCATGCTCCAGATTTGGCGTTGATGAGGCTCTCTAACTCAACAGTGTCGCCGCAGTACTGGAGCCTCACGCGATGGGCGAGGCCAACAAGATCGGGTACTAGTTCAAGTGGTTCGTTTGCCACCGCCATTACCTCCGCACGTGTGAGCGGGCGACGCTCTACAAGAAGTGCATGCTCGGCTACTGCAAGGGCTTGGGAAGGCAAGTTATTGCTCCTAGTGCTTTGGTATTTATGGACTATGTGTGGAGAAGTAAATATTCTGCGGATGGGGTCTTGCTTCAAAGGGTAGTGGTGCAGAGTGCCTTCAAAACTCGTCCCGGGACTCTACTAAAGCGCCCCGATCCCGCATTATCGCTGGCATAACCCACGTGACATTAGGTCATCTGTTGGGCAAATATAGGGGTTGCAACAGTGATTTTTACTCGAGGTTGGTTCAGTACACATCTAGATCAGCCCTAAACTGTTTCCCTATGGCAAAGAACAAAATTACTTCAAATACCAGTAGCGGAGGCAGAGCCCAGCAACGGCTTCGAATTGCAGCAGCGGTACTTGGAATTGGCGGTTTGGTTCTCTCGGTATTTCTAGGTTTGTACGTCTCTGGATTAGGACAAACAGGCAAAGGCTTTCTCGGCGAGCCAGTCGACTCAATTAATTTTTTCATTCAAGGGGTCAAATTACCCGAAGGCCAGTACTCCGCTTTCAATTGGTTTATTTTTCTACTCGCTTACGCACCATTCCTCATTTCGAGTGCAATCCTCTTCTCTGGCGCTGAGGTCTGTGGTGCTGTTGCACGTCGAACTCGCACGCGTTCCTCATCGAGCTCCGCTGAGTCAGAGGGCGGTACGGGGCTTTAAGATACGTTCCCTCAAGGTGGAAGCAATCCGCTGCTGGTCAAAAAAACCTTTACTGAAGATTTAGACGAAGAATGCGATAATGAGCATTACACAATTTTTAATAATTGGATACGTCATCGGCATCCCGCTTGGCGCTTTGACTATCTACGATATTGCTCGCCTTAAGCGCAGAGCTTTTCGCATGTCAGGGCACCACAAGCTGAGATGGCTTGGATTCGCAGTCGCTGGGCTAATTACTGGGTGGGGAACTTTAATAGTTGGAGTCTTTTGGCTCCAAGGTAACGCCCGCCACGATGCGATCGATGTATTAGAGAAGCAACGCCGCGCATAACGCGCCCTTCCTTCGAGCTGGCTAACGTTCTTTAGATACAGGCATTTTGGCTACTGAGCTAAACGAATCAAGCTCCTGCCAAGAATCAAGCAGTCTGTTAGCTGCTGCGGTCAGTAATGCAATGATCCCGGAGTCCCGTAGTTGCTTCATGCCTGCCTATCGGCTGGAGGACTGCCCTGCTGTAGAGAAAAAACTGCCCCGACCCACTAGCGAATCGCTAGCACGGTCGGGGCAGTTGAAGATCTTTGCGCAGTCTCGTGAGACTGATTGAAACTACTTCTTCATCGTGCCTTCCCAGAAGAGGGAGTCGCCGATTTCGTTGGAGGTGCGGTGAATGCGACCCTCAAGGTGAGTGGCTACCCACTCTGCTGCAGCGCGTGTTGCCGCCTCTGCCTCCTCGTGTGTCTCCCATGCTGTGATTCCCATGACGGTAATAGCATCAATCTCAAGGAGCGAGTAGGCCTGAAAGCCAGGCATGGAGCGGTAGATGTCGAGAATTCCGCCGGGCCCAGTGGCCACTTCCGCTACCTCCTTCGAGGTTCCCTTCAAGACGTCATATTTAGCAATTCGTAGGTGATTCATAATGTCCTTTTGTGTTTGGATACTCGGTCGGTTCTGGCGGCACCCTACCTGTAGGGCTAGGGGTTCGTCAGATCGTGACTCGGGGCAGTGCTTTACCCTGCGCTTGATTTACTCGAGGAAGAATTCTGCAGGAATCATTTGGTACTTCATTATTTGGTGCCTGAATATTTGGTGCCTGAATGTTTAGTACCTGAATATCTAGTACCTGAATGTTGAGTATCGTGTGGGCTCGAGCCGCCTAGAGAGAGAGTTCTTGTGGATTTCAGGGGATTTGTAGTACCTACGAAGGCCGAATCACTTAGTGCAGGCCTTGCCTGTCTCAGCCTCGTGAATGTGAGCCTCTAAATGCCTCATCCGCTCACCCTGGTCGGCACTTATGGGTCCCCGTACTCGCTCAAGATGCGAGCGGTGCTGCGGTATCGCCAGATTCCGTTTAAATGGGTGATTCAGGGAACTGCCGATGAGCAAGGCATCCCGAGGCCCAAAGTTGCGATCATTCCGGTGCTTGGTTTCCCAGACGACGCCGGAGACGTCACTGAAGTGATGGTTGACTCAACTCCCCAGATTGCTCGTCTTGAGACAATGTTTAGGGAGCGCAGCCTCAAGCCAACAGATGCAGGCCTTCACTTCTTGGACCTGCTCATTGAGGACTATGCCGACGAGTGGGTCACCAAGATGATGTATCACTACCGCTGGGCACCTCGAGAATCCGTAGAGCGCGCACGCAAGTTGCTGCCGGTATGGCCTGGGCTACACGCGACCGACGAACGCCTTGAGCGCATGGGGGATTACATCGTTGATCGTCAGGTGGGTAGGCGCGCTCTTGTCGGAAGCACAGAGACCAATGCGCCTGTCATTGAATCCAGCTATATACGCCTGCTCGAGATTCTCCATAGACACCTTGAGGGCAATGATTTTCTTCTTGGCGATCGCCCCGGGAGTTCGGACTTTGGCCTCTACGGACAATTAAGCCAACTTGTAATTATTGAGCCGCCATCAACTGACCTCTGCATACTGCATGGGCCCCGCGTGTACTCATGGATCAACCGTGTGGACGACCTAGCGTGGTGGAGAGTGGAGGGTGACTCGGGTTGGTATGGCCGTAGCTCTCTTCCGATGGAGACGCTCGCTTCGCTCTTCAATGAGATCGGATCAACGTACGCGCCTTTCATGCTTGCTAATGAAGCAGCGCTCAAAGCTGGAGCGGAGGAGGTCGTCTGCGAGATCAGGGGAGCGGAGTATCGCCAAGGGGCATTCGCATATCAAGGCAAGACCATTGGGTGGATACGCGACGCGTACTTAGGCCTAAGTGCTGACGATCGAGAGTGGGTTGACGGTGTGCTTGCTGGTACCGGCTGCGAGTCACTCTTCGTATGAACGGCGGCGTGCTTGGCTCGAGTGAAGTCCAGTCGAGTGAATCGCCTGAAATATCGCCTGAAATAGGGCCAGAAATATGGCGTGAAATATGGCCTGAAATAGAAGAGCCAGTTACGTTATTTGGTCACTGGATCTGCCCGTTCTCCGTGCGCGTTGAGTTTGCTCTCGCCCAACTTGGGATTTCATACGAAGTTGTAGATGTTCCGCCGAGTGCAGCGCGCCCGAAGGACTTCGTTGTTCCTGAAGAGTTCCATGCGAACTCTCCACGCGCTGAGATCCCGATGATCCGAGAGGGCGGGCGTTATCTCGCTGACTCAATTCCGATTCTTGAACGTCTCTACTCTGCCGTGGGCGCGCTCTCAGGCGCTGCACTCGAAGAAGCGCATTGGGTAGATCAAAATATCTTTCCTCCGATGATCGCAATTTATTACGGGGTCAATCCGAAGAGCATCAGGCGCGCTAGTGAGCGACTTGTGGATTCCCTAGGGGATTTAGCAACAAAACTCGTGGCAACGGGGTGGCTGGTGGGTGATGGGCCCTCAATAGCGGAGGCCGCTCTGATTCCCTGCTACGTGAGGCTGGACGGATTGCGCTCCCTTGGTTTTGAGGGAGAGATGCCGAGTTCGGTAGAGGATCATGCTGCTCGCTGTTTGACTCTTCCTGGTGGGGTAGCGGTTCGATGGAGTGATGAGCAGCAGAGTGAATTCTCTGGAAGATTCCATAAGTACCGTGATTTGAAGAACGCTGTTGATTAGAACTCCGCTGAATAGAGAAGGCGTGCTACATGTTGGTTAATGGACACGAGTTAAGGGCTTGGGCGAGTCTCGCTGGAGCAGATTTTGCGGGCGCATCGCTCTCTCGCATGAACCTCACACGAATCGACCTCGAGGGCGCTCAATTGTCAGGGGCAGACCTAAGTGGCTCAGATTTAACCGCTGCAACACTGCGCGGAGCGCATATGGATAATGCGAACCTAAGTGGAGCGATATTGAAAGCTGCGAGCTTGAAGTCCGCATCGCTGCGCGGAGCATCACTAGTCGGAGCGGATCTCTCAGACGCCCACCTCTGCAACTCTGACTGCACCGGTGCAGATTTTACGAACGCTCTGCTGGCAGAGGCCGATCTCGTCTCGGTTGATCTAACCGATGCCGACTTAACCGGCGCCGATCTAAGAGCAGCCCTGCTTGCAGACGCGACCCTCGCAGGGGCGAACCTGAACGGTGTGCTCTGGGACAAAGAAACGACATGGCCCGAGAGCTTTACGCCGCCAAAAAGCGTCTAGCTTCTCCGCCGACGATTTCTAGCCACCTTGTAGCCGCGTAACCCATAAATAAACGGGCCAGGGAGTGCAAGTCGTCCTAGATGTGGTCTCCTATATCAGCGTGCTTAATCCTCTGACCGCTCTTAAACGCTGAAGGAGATTTGGTGCAGACCAGTGGCGCCGTTTGGTGCTGGTGCTTGATTCGCTGTTACTTGGGCGTTGCCTTGTTGATCAGTCGCTCGGACTCTTGCGGTGTGGTCGCCGGCAGTTGCGCTCCAAACGTAACGCC
>WLHA01000094.1 GCA_009702955.1 Actinomycetota bacterium | reverse complement strand
GGAGTGGCGCACTGCATTCTCGAGGAGGTTCGCAAGAACTTGATGCACCCGTTCAGGGTCTCCGTCAGCAGTCAACGAGGGGTCATCGAGCACGACGCTTACCTCTACATCGCCAACTTGGAGAGCCTGTTCTCGCACCGCGTGATCTAGAAGCGGTGCAACTTGGAACTCTTGACGGTCAAGTGGAATCGACCCAGACTCGAGTCGGGAGAGGTCGAGCAGTTGACTAACTAGGCGACCGAGACGCTCCGTCTGGCGAAGCATCGTAAGAAGCAACTCTGGCTCAGGCTCCTCAACTCCGTCAACGAGGTTCTCTAAGCGTGCTTGGAGCGCAGTAATTGGGGTGCGCAGTTCGTGGCTTACGTTTGCCACAAGATCTCGCCGCACGCGATCGGTCTCGTCTAGCTCTGATGCCATGCGATTAAATGCACGCGCTAGGCGCCCTACTTCATCCGTGGATGTAGCGCTAACACGACGTGAGTAATCTCCGCGCGCCATAGCGTCTGCCGCCTCTGACATTTCGCGCAGCGGTGATGTAACGCCGCGCGCTAGAAATCTCACGCATACCAATGCAGCGGTTCCTGCAAGTACCGCGCTAATGCTCGGCCAGATTCCTAAATGATCTCCGGCCCAGAAAATCACGATCGTTACGCCTACCGCTGCGGAGAGGAGAGTAGCGAACTTAAATTTAAGGGTAGGAAGGGGGCTAAGCGGGCGCTCCTGCACTTGCCGCAGTGCCTCAGGAACCCCCGCAGGTAAACGCCTCTTCATGCTTGATCCCCATGGCAGGCAATGGTGTTTACAGCTGCAGAGTTGCGCACGGGTGTTTCGCCTGCCTTCATGCCATATCCCCATGGCAGGCGTAGCCGACGCCGTGGACGGTGCGTATCGAGTCAGCACCGAGTTTGCTTCGAAGCGAACGAATATGAGAATCGACAGTTCGCTCGCCCGCAGCGACGTCATAGCCCCATACCGCAGCAAGAAGTTCTTCGCGTGTGAATACGCGCTCGGGGTCTGATGCGAATGTGAGTGCAAGATCGAACTCAGTTGGCGTCAGGTGAACGTTCTCCTCGCCAATCGAGGCTCTGCGTGTAACGGCGTTCAAGGTCGCAGCACCGATACTCAACGCCTCTACTCCACCCGACTTCAATGCCTCAGCCTGGCGGTCAACACGTCGCAGCATCGCGTGCACACGCGCCACGAGTTCTCGAGTGCTAAACGGTTTGGTCATGTAATCATCCGCGCCAGTGGAGAGGCCACGAATCAGGTCCTCTTCAGAGTCGCGAGCGGTAAGCATGATGACCGGAACGGCACGCTCGCTTTGAATCTGTCTGCAGACCTCGAGCCCATCAATACCTGGGAGCATGAGATCTAGAATTACGAGGTCAGGCTGCATGCGCTCGTACTGCTCAATACCCTCAGGGCCGTCAGAGGCAATCTCTACCGTTAGCCCCTCAGAGCGGAGGCGGGCGGCAACCGCAGCAGCGATCGGCGCCTCGTCCTCGATAATGAGAACTCTGTGCAGAGAGAGGGTGAGTGCTCCAGGCTCTGTCACAGTCTTCAGGTTAGGGACATTTAATGCCTCAGGGTGTTCTCAGCCTGTGGAGATTCTGTGTAGATGTGGCTATTTGTAGATCTCGGATCGGGCCTGTGCTGAGAAGATAGGGCGTTATGGGTCATAGAATCTGTGCCATGACTGAGGCACCCGGAAATCCAGACCAGATAAGCAATCCAGAGCAGATAACCGATTCCGAGTGGCGTGAGCGACTCACCCCTGAGCAGTACGCAGTGCTCCGCCAGCAAGGCACGGAGAGAGCATATGCGGGCGAATACTGGGATAACCATGACGATGGGATGTTTCGCTGTGCCGGCTGTGGGGCGGAGTTATTTGCCTCTGACACGAAGTTTGAGTCTGGCTCTGGTTGGCCATCATTTGATGCGCCGATTGCAGAAGGCGCAGTAACTCAGCACGTGGATAACTCACACGGGATGCGTCGTGTTGAGGTGCGCTGCGCGAGTTGTGATGGGCATCTTGGGCATCTCTTCGATGATGGACCGAGAGAGACAACAGGCCAGCGGTTCTGTATCAACTCAGTATCGCTACGGCTCGAGACACCCGACTCTGAGTAGAGGCACCTTTACTCGACCGTTACTCGAGCGTCAGACCGCGTAGGCGCGCACTTCATCGAGATTCAGGTTAAGAGTTAGGTGCTGGCCGCGTGGCACCGACTCGCTAGAGATTCCCTCAACTCGCCCAGCTGCTGTCTCGAGTGAGAGCAAGTAGTTCCCGTGCCTAAATGAGCACTCAATAACGGTTCCTAAGACCGTGAGCAACGACCCCCCACTCTGACGCGATATTTCTCCTTTTTGGGTTTCTCCTCTTAGGGATTCGGCTCTAAGGGATTCGGGTCTCCATGTCACCCAATATTCTGTGTCGAATGATCTATGTGTAGGTGCATTCTCGTGGGGGATTGCAAACTCTCCTAAGGCTGTAGATAGATCAAGCAGCGAACTTGTGCCTGCTCGTAATGTGCCTGCGCGTAAGTCTGCGCGAAGCCTGCTCGTATGCCCAAGAAATCGTGCAGTTCGTAGGTCGCAAGGGTTCGCCCAAACCTCACTTGGAGGGGCGCACTGTGAGATCTTCCCGGCATCGAGAATCGCGACGTTCTCGCCTAGGGCGAAAGCTTCGTCGTGGTCGTGGGTTACGTGGATCACAGTGACTCCAGAGTCGCGCAGGATCTCTCGAACATCGAGCATGAGGCGCTCACGAAGTTCGCGATCTAAGGCTCCGTAAGGCTCGTCGAGAAGGAGAACGCGAGGAGCCGGAGCAAGTGCTCGTGCGAGGGCAACTCGTTGACGCTCTCCTCCTGAGAGTTCGTGAGTGTGTCGCTCCTCAAAACCAGCTAGACCGACTCGATCAAGTAGGGCGCTTGCCCGCTCTGCTGCATCTCTCCTGTTGTAGCGAGGCGTCTCAAGGCCGAATCGCACATTCTCAAGAACATTGCGCTGCGGAAATAACGCGTGATCTTGAAACACGAATCCGACTCCGCGCAGATGTGTAGGAAGTCGGTGAAGTGGTTCGTCGCCCCACAAGATCTCTCCATGAGAAGGCTCGAGTCCGGCGACTGCTCGAAGAAGAGTGGACTTTCCGCTTCCAGAGGCACCTAGGACCGCGAGGGTGGTTCCCTGCTTTATCTCTAGATCAACTCCGCTAATCGCGGCTACATCGCCGTAACTGACACTGAGGTTGCGCAGGCTTAGTGTCATGACCGCGAACCCATTGAGTCTCGATCTAAAAGAAGGAGAATCGCAGCAGTTGCACCCATGAGCAGCACCGCTGATGCCATTGCTGCTCCGAAGTTGGCCTCTCCTGGGCGCCCTAGAAGTCGGTAGATAGCGATCGGGAGCGTCGTTGTATCTGGCCGAACGATAAACGCTGTGGCCCCAAACTCTCCCAGAGAAATGGCAAACGCGAACCCGGCGCCGGTAGCAATGGCACTTCTAATAACCGGGAGATCAACGCTGCGCCATACCCTCGAAGGTCTCGCTCCCAATAACGCAGCAGCGTCTCGTAGCCGTTGATCTGTCGACGCAATAATCGGCACTGCAATCCGAACTACGAATGGGGTCGCGACGATTGCTTGGGCGATTGGGATTAACCACCACGAGGTTCGAAGATCGAGCGGCGGAGTGTCGAGGGTAAGTAGATAGCCAAGCCCGAGAGTTACTGCTGATACCCCGAGTGGGAGCATCACCGCTCCCTCCATTACCCGAGCCGATCTGCTCCGCCCGCTCTTAACAGTTACGGCCAACGCGATTATTAGACCAAGCGGTACCGCTATAAAGGTTGCAACAGCAGCGAAGGTAAGCGAATTAGACAAGGCTTTTAATGGTGTCTCTGCGAGTCCGGTCGACCCGAGGCGACCTAGTGACCTGTACCAGTTGAGTCCGTACCCGCTTGAGGTAGTGAATGACCTCACTAGAAGTACACCGAGCGGGGCACCCACGAGTAATGCAACGACGCAGAGATTCGCTGTAAGCGCGAGCCTGCGCTCGTTATTCAGCTTCAGTAGGCCGGAGTGCGAGGGTCGCCAGCGCGCAGAGCGCGCATCAACTCGCCCTGCGCGCATGCCCCCGAGGATTACTCCACCCACAACCAATATTTGCAGAATCGAGAGTGCCGCAGCTGTTCGTAGATCTAGAGACTGCATAGTGGCGCGGTAAATCTCGGTCTCAATCGTGGAGGTGCGCGGGCCGCCGAGAATCAAGATCAATCCAAAACTTGTAAAGCAGAATAGGAAAACGATAAGTGCGCTGCTAACAATCGAGGGTTTGATTGCTGGAAGGGTGACGCGAAACCAAGTGCGAGCGGGCCCGGCCCCGAGGGTTCTAGATGCTTGAGCTGCGCTGTGGTCGATGTGAGACCACTGGCTCCCAACACTTCGTACGACTACTGCATAGTTGAAGCAGATCTGAGCGAGCACTATCGCTGCGAGTGAGCCGTTTAGATGTAGCCCCCCAAGTGGGCCGTTCTCGCCGAGCAGTGCAACGAACGCCGAACCGACCACAACGGTTGGAAGCACAAATGGAAGCGTGAGTAACGCCAAGACCGCTGCTCGCCCGCGAAAAGCAAGCCGAGAAAACGCGTAAGCACCCGGAATTCCCAGCACAACGGCTCCGAGTGTGGAGACCGATGCTTGGAGAAATGTGAAGAGAATGATTCTACGAAGCCCAGAGTTGGAGAGGAGTTTTGTTAGCGGGGAGAGGTCAAGAGCGCCGTCAACAAAGACGCCGCGTGCAATCACAGTGGAAATCGGCCAGAGAAAGAAGACCGCAAAGAAGACTGCAGCGGTACCAAGTGAAACTCGTCTAATTAGCGTTAGCGCAGGACGGTGTCTGTCCACTGCTCAATCCAACGGTCTCTAGAGGCTGCGATCTTTCTCGGCTCCAGGGAGTACGGATCCTTTGGTGTCGCTCCAAACTCAGCGAACTCAGGCGGAACCTCGGTCCCTAATCTCGCTGGCAGCACAAACATCTGCAGAGGAAGGTCGCTCTGGAACTTCTTGCTAATCATGAAGTCAACCAAGAGTTTTGCGTTAGCGGCATTAGGAGCGTTCTTTAGAACTGCAACTCCTTCAATCTGTCTGAAGCAGGTCTTCGTTAGAACTCCTGTAGGGGCCGATGACGGTCGTGGGTCGGCATAGATCACCTCAGCAGGTGGGCTAGTCGCATATGAAACCACGAGCGGTCGGTCACCCTCTCCAGCGCTTCCGCTAAATGATGAGTTATATGCCTGCTCCCATCCATCGACCACCTCAACTCCTCCGCTGCGAAGCTCTCTCCAGTAATCGCGCCATCCTTTCTCGCCAAACTCGGCGATTGTCGCGAGCATGAATGCGAGCCCAGTGCTTGAGGTCGCAGGATTCTCGACCACCAATAGACGTGCATACTCAGGGCGCGCTAGGTCTCTAAGTGACTTCGGAAGCGGAAGGCCTCTCGATGTAAACCACACTCGGTCGTAGTTCACGCAGACATCGCCAACGTCTACGGGGGTCACTCGTCCTTGACTATTGAGCGTAAGGCTGGGGTCGATCTGGTCTATCCCCACAGGCTTATAGGGGGTGAATATGCCGGCGCGAAGTGCGCGAGTGAGCAGAGTGTTGTCGACACCAAAGAAGACATCACCTAAGGGGCGACTCTTAGTGAGAATGCTCTGATTGAGTGTCGCACCAGCATCGCCGCCGCGCAGTATGCGCAGTTTCAGTCCGCTAGAACGTTCGAAGTAGC
>WLHA01000093.1 GCA_009702955.1 Actinomycetota bacterium | reverse complement strand
CTCTCCACTGGCGCGGATGATTACATGACCAAACCGTTTAGCACTCGAGAACTCGTGGCGCGTGTGCACGCGATGCTGCGACGTGTTGACCGCCAGGCTGAGGCATTGAAGTCGGGTGGAGTCGAGGCGTTGAGTATCGGTACTGCGACGTTGAACGCCGTTACACGCAGAGCCTCGATTGGCGAGGAGAACGTGCACCTAACTCCAACTGAGTTCGATCTTGCACTCACATTCGCATCAGACCCCGAGCGCGTATTCACACGCGAAGAACTACTTGCCACGGTCTGGGGATATGACGTGGCTGCCGGAGAGCGAACAGTGGATTCTCATATTCGTTCGCTTCGAAGCAAACTCGGTGCCGACTCAATACGCACTGTCCACGGGGTCGGCTACGCCTGCCATGGGGATAAAACATGAAGAGGCGTTTACCGGCAGGGGTTCCTGAGGCACTGCGGCAAGTGCAGGAGCGCCCGCTTAGCCCCCTTCCTACCCTTAAATTTAAGTTCGCTACTCTCCTCTCCGCAGCGGTAGGCGTAACGATCGTAATTTTCTGGGCTGGAGATCACTTAGGAATCTGGCCAAGCATTAGCGCGGTGCTTGCAGGAACCGCTGCATTGGTATGCGTGAGATTTCTAGCGCGCGGAGTTACATCACCGCTGCGCGAAATGTCAGAGGCAGCAGACGCTATGGCGCGTGGCGATTACTCACGTCGTGTTAGCGCTACATCCACGGATGAAGTTGGCCGCCTAGCGCGTGCATTTAATCGCATGGCATCCGAGCTAGATGAGACCGACCGCGTGCGGCGAGATCTTGTGGCGAACGTAAGCCACGAACTGCGCACCCCAATTACTGCGCTCCAAGCACGCTTAGAGAACCTCGTTGATGGCGTTGAGGAGCCCGAGCCAGAGTTGCTTCTAACAATGCTTCGCCAGACGGAGCGTCTCGGTCGCCTAGTTAGTCAACTGCTCGACCTCTCCCGACTCGAGTCTGGGTCGATTCCACTCGACCGCCAAGAGTTCCAAGTTGCACCTCTTCTCGATCACGCCGTAAGAGAGCAGGCTCTCCAAGTTGGCGATGTAGAGGTAAGCGTCGTGCTCGATGACCCCTCGTTGACTGCTGACGGAGACCCTGAACGGGTGCATCAAGTTCTTGCGAACCTCCTCGAGAATGCAGTGCGCCACTCCCCTGCCGGAGGCAAAGTTGAGGTCACCGCAAGGCGATCCGCGGGCAACGTCGTCTTCGAGATCTCTGACGAAGGCCCAGGAATTGCTGCCGTTGACGAGGAGAGGATCTTTGAGCGCTTCTATCGAGCAGATGCTGCACGCTCCTCTCAGGCCGGTGGCGCTGGCCTCGGTCTTGCTATCGCACAGTGGATCGTTGATCTGCATGGCGGAGAAATTCACCCGGAGCGCAGAGAGCCTCACGGGTGCCGAATGGTCGTAACCCTTCCCAATGCCGCATAATCACGGCTACATAAATAAACAAGGAGCAACATGAGCACATTCGCCAGCATCGAGGAAGCCGTTGACCGCATTCGTGCGGGGGAGATGGTTCTTGTGGCCGATGACGAAGATCGTGAGAACGAAGGCGACCTAACAATGGCCGCCGAGTTTGTTACGCCTGAAGCGATCAACTTCATGCTCCGTTTCGCGCGTGGTCTCGTCTGCATGCCCTCTGCTCCCGAGTACCTTGAGCGCCTATCGGTTGGGCCGATGATTCCTGCCGGAGAAGAAGGCTGCGACACGCCCTTCACCGTCTCCATTGATCACCGCGATTCCGGGAGCGGAATCGGTGCTGCTGATCGAGCGCTAACAGTAAAGAACTTCTTAGACCCAGCATCAGTCGCCTCCGACTTCATCCGCCCTGGGCATGTGTTCCCGCTTAGAGCAAAGCCTGAAGGCGTGTTAGAGCGACGTGGGCATACTGAGGCGTCTGTGGACTTGGCTCGTTTAGCTGGGCTGCACCCTGTTGCGGTGATATGCGAAGTGCTCGACGATGAGGGCTCTCCAGCACGCTTGCCGTTCCTTGAGAAGTTCGCTGCAGAGCACGGGATCCTTCTCATAAGCGTGGAGCAACTTGCGGAGTACCGAGAGGCAGCGCTTACCTCAATTAGGTAGCTCTTAAATCAGGTAGCTCTTAAATTAAGAAAGCCCCTGCGAGCGGTCATACGCACGCTCAATGCGCTCGCTACTGCCCGGGATCTTCACCAATCTCACGTAACGCTGCGGCAATCGCTGCACGCATTCGACGCGCAGTATCAGGGGCAAGTTGAGCGACTACCCCAAAACCTGCGCGTCCGGCCTCCTCGAGGGTAACGCTGACACGAGGCGAACCATCGTCGCTCGCGTCTGGATCGTCAGATAGACCAACCATCCAAGAAACCGCAGGGCGCTCTTCATCTATAGGGTGATCATCACTTGAATCATCGATGGACCTTCGCATCAAATACTCCTTTATCGAACTAGTGAAAGGACGAGCAGCGCCTGCCCAAGGTGGTAGGTAGTGATCACTGCCATCGGGCCCCAAGACCGCTCACCCACAAAACGAGTCTCACCGATAATCGAGTCGGATAGGACAAACAAGAGCGCACCAGCAACCGCAACCAAGTTGCCACTTGCTAGTGCTGCAGCACCCATGACCCCTATTACAACCACATATGCCGTGACCGGTGGCAAGTACGCACTCTGCCCCCCTGCCTTCATTCCAGCAGCGAGCCTGCGCCAAGAATTTGCAGAGAAGGCAACCACTAGCAGCGTCGTAATAATCGGTGCCGGAGAGCCTGGTGAATGGATTAGAAACCCAACTGAGTACGCAACATGTGCAAGCAGAAATGCTGAGAGGCCTGGCACAAATCGATCTGATGGAAGCATCAAGAAGATGTCACCGATGAGCGATAGAACAAGCGCCGCTACAAACCAGGCCCGCATTGATGAGTACTTGGGGTCGAGAGCTAGCGCTACGCCGATCAAGAGAATCAGCACGCCCGGCTTAGCGACGTACTCAATGCGCTTATTTGAGCGCAGCACCGCCCACCAGTCGACCAGCGCGACTACCCCGGCAAGAAGAAGTATCGCTACCGCAAGAGGGTTCACTAGAAGCCACCAAGCGCGGCAGCGGCATCAAACGCTGCGGGAACGATGTTTGGGCTGCTAATTAGGCTGGATTCTGAACTCATATCTGCACTCACCTCTTGAACTTTGTGAATCAATAGTTAGGGGGCACACCCTACGCGAGAAATCGTGCGTCTATCCTCTAACTCCGTGCCCCTCTCCGCTCGCAGAGCCATAGCCCCAATGCAACCGAATCTCGCAGCAGTTGTTCACTCCTTGCTGCGGGCGTTTCAATGAAGCTCTCTGAGATCTGGAGCTTGAGTCTTGCCGTTGCAAAGCGATTCTCAGAGAAGCGCGGATCAAACCTCGCTGCGGCAATCGCGTTTAGAGCTTTCCTTGGCTTATTTGCTTGCCTAGTCCTCAGCTTCGCACTTGCTGGCTACTTGAACGCGTCCGGTCGTGGAGTCGGCGAGTGGATAATTGGCAATCTCGGCCTCTCCGGCGAAGCAGCCAACTCCGTATACATAGCTGTTGAACAAGCGCAGACCAGCCGGGCGACAACGACGATCTTCGGGCTCCTCGGACTCGTCTGGACAGGGACCGGGCTCTCCATGGCGATTGCGTATGCATGGAACTCAGCATGGGGCATCCCTGGCGGCGGATTGCGTGGAAGGGCAAGCGGATTGCTCTGGATGCTGGGTAGCGGCGCAAGCATTCTCGTCGCAGTCGCCACAACCTCGTGGATTGCTAGCCATCACTCACTCCCAATAATCGCTGTGATTATTGGAGTGATCGCCGATCTGTCACTGGTCATGCTTACTGCAAGCCTTTTACCCGCTCGCCATATTCCTATTCGCGCAATGCTCCCCGCAGTGATCGTCACATCTCTCGGTTTGACTGCTGCGCGAGTTGCAGGAGCAACAGTGCTCCCCCGAATAGCGAGCGACTCCTCTGCTATTTATGGAACGATCGGTGTCTTCTTCGCATTACTGATCTGGATGCTCGTCATTGGCTACGTGCTCGTATCCGCTGCGATGGTGGAGGTAGTGCTCTGGGAACGGAACCACGGAACTGTCGATATCAGAGTCCCTGTACCGCGCCCTCACCCCCACCTTCGGCGTAGAGCCGCTGCTAGGCAATCAAAAATAGATAAAACTGCCTAAGGCGCAAGGCGCTCGCGAACCCATCCGCCGCCATCGCGAGTAAAGCGGAGACGGTCATGGAGTCGATCGCTTCGATTGCCCCAGAGTTCAATTACTTCAGGAATCAATCTGATACCACCCCAATACTCTGGACGCGGGATCTCCTCTGCTCCTTCGAAACGCATCTCCATCTCAGCAAGGCGATTCACTAAGAAGGCTCGGTCATCAATCACACTGCTCTGCGGCGAGACCCATGCTCCAATTTGATGACCACGAGGGCGCGTAGCGAAATAGGCATCCGACTCATCCGCTGCAACGTGCTCGACTACTCCCTCAGCGCGGACCTGACAACCAAGCTCAGCCCAGTGAATCACAAGCGCTGCTCGATTCCCCGGAACCAACTCGGAGCCCTTACGTCCTTCATAGTTTGTGTAAAAAACAAATCCACGCTCATCGAGTGCGCGTAGCAGCACGATTCGGTTAGACGGGGAGCCGTTGGCCCCAATGGATGCGACAGCCATAGCGCTCGAACCCTCTGGGGAAGGATCGATCTCTCGCGCCGCAATCCACCATTCTCGGACGGCTGAGATTGGTTCGTCTCCGATATCGGACTCAAATAACTCCAACTCTGGTCTCATAGCCAAAGATTACGGCCTCTAGAGCAAGCAGTCGCAAGTGAGCGGCGGAGAGCACGTTGTACCTGCCCGTCATCAACTCAACACTTGGGGGGTCAACGCGCCTACGCTCAACGGATGCCTGTACATCACCTCGCAATTGTGACTCGTGACCTACCCGCCTCTCACACCTTCTACACGGAGGTGATGGGCTTTACCCTCGCCAAAGTTGAGGTCGGCCCATACGAAGGCGGCACCGGATGGGCGCGCCATGTTTTCTATGACATTCCGGGCGGTGGGATGTTTGCACTATGGGACCTTCATGACGAGAGCGTGCCCGATTTTGATCCCTCGATTAGTCGCGCTCTCGGGCTTCCCGAGTGGACAAACCATGTCGCCTTCGATGCGCCGACGCTCGAAGACCTAGCGATGCGACGCGATAACTGGCTCGCGAAAGGTCAGGCATGCCTAGAGGTTGACCACGGTTGGTGTACCTCTATTTACCTAATGGATCCAAATTACATTCTCGTCGAATACTGCACTTCGACAGGTGAATTTAACGACGAAGACCGCGCCGAGGCGCTCGAGCTTCTCTTCGCAGAGGCACCGGAGCAAGTGGCACCAAAGAGCATAAAGCTCCACGAACCAGCCAAGGCCTAAGTACCCTAGTTACGTTCGAGCGTGGCCAATCCCCTTCTCTGAGGGCTATGGTGCGCGCAGTAGAACGACAATCTCTCGGCGCCGAATCGCAGACCAAGGAGCAGTAATGGATTTCTCAATGAGTGCGCGTGCTCAGGACCTCAAAGAGCGCCTTCAAGCGTTTGTAGATGAGAAGGTTGAGCCCGCAACGCCGATCTACTTTGAGCAGATCGAGGAGTCTGGCGACAAGCGTTTTCACCCGCCGATTATGGAGGAGCTGAAAGTAGAGGCACGCGCACGCGGTCTCTGGAATCTCTTCCTCCCGAACGATAAGTGGGGACCAGGTTTAACCAATGTTGAGTACGCGCCCCTAGCTGAGATCATGGGGCGCAACTACCTAACGTCAGAGGCTACGAACTGCGCCG
>WLHA01000092.1 GCA_009702955.1 Actinomycetota bacterium | reverse complement strand
TGGTCTCTGGCACCGCTGCAATCCTGCGCCATAGCAACTCGCCTAACAGGTGGTCCTTCGAGGAGAAGTATGTGTACGCCGTTGCGGAGGCGAGCCCAGCGCGCCTCGCAACACCGCGCATGGAGAGAGCGTCGTAACCGGTCTGCTCTACCTCAATCTCTGCAGCGTTTAGTAATTGCTCGGCAGCCTCGACTTGGCGAACAGTCAAGCGTCGGCGAGTGGTTTCGTATGCGATGGACACTTAGTTCCCAACCTGTTTTGCGGGAATGTGGGGCGTGCCATCTCGCATTGGTGGGTACTTAAAGGTCGCAGCGGTTGTGTCGCGAACAATCTTGGTGATGTCGGCCTCCGGCATGGTCTCATTGGCATCATCAATCGTGATCTCCCAGCGACAATGGGGTGACCGATCGCTCGGCACACGCGGCGGTCTATGCACATGCGTGATGTGAGCCTTTGGGTTTACTGCCTGAGCGGTGTAGTCGAAGGTTCCGTCCTCGATGTGATGACACATTCCGGTAACCATCTTCTCGCCCCATGGCTCTGCGTCCATGAGTGCACCGCAGTAGGCAAGTTCAAAAAAACCATGACTCTCATCAATGAGTTCGTAGCGAACATCGAGGTAGTGATGCGGGAATCCAGGGTCGAGTTGCAGAACCTTAAATATTGCGGAGACCCCGTCGCCCTCAATGTTCATGATCTCTCGAAGGCGCTCTCCATATACAGGGCTCGCCCCACGCCACTCCTCAATTGCAAGACGCTGTACCTCGGCGGCGCCGTGGCTAATTCCAATCGCAGCGCACATTGAGCGATCAAGTAGGTGAACAATCTGTGCGAACTCCCGAACAAGCCTCACGAGCGCTGGCTTGGAGAGATCTTCATAACGGAAGTCGGGTGTGAACTCGCCCGAGTAGTCATCGCGCTCCGGTGGTATGGGAGCAGACCCGGGTCGAGGAGTGATAGAGACAGGGGATGCTCCGGGGGCTAATCCTTCAGAGGGCGATACAGAGGTGGGGTCAGGCATGGGATCAGACTAGTGTCCAGACACCTGTCCACCAACCCAAACTTTTAGCTCCCTTGATGGAAGAGGTAAGTAGCCATGCAGCAAGAAGCCATCAAGAACCCGAGCATCGAGAGCATGAGTATCGGGGTAGTTGGGCTCGGAGACATAGGTGGCGGAGCCGCGAGATCAATCGCTGCGGCTGGGCATCAGTTAGTTGTCTGCGATCTGAGGGCAGATGTTCTCGAGGGGTTCGCGGAGATTGCGACCCTAGCTACGAGCCCGGCCGAGCTTGCTCGCCAGTGCACCATCACTCTCATCTCTGTTGTCAATGATGCGCAGGTAAGAGAGGTAGTGACCGGAGCGAATGGGCTCCTGAGCGGAGCTGCGGCCGGGAGCATCATCATTGTTGCGAGCACAATCTCACCTGTGACAGTTATTGATCTAGCGGCAAAGGCCGAGAAGTCTGGAGTATCGCTCATTGACTGCGGCGTAAGTGGTGGCCCAAGTGCGGCAGCCACTGGCGATCTCATCTGCATGGTTGGCGGCGCCGAGGAAGTAATAGAGCGAGCGCGACCAGCACTCGATTCTTTCAGTTCGCTCGTGGTTCACATGGGTGACCTAGGTAGCGGACTCATAGCCAAACTTGCTCGAAATGTTGTGCAGTACGGCTCTTGGCTAGCGGCATTTGAGGGTCAGCGCATTGCAGAGGCGGCCGGCATTGAACTCTCAAAACTTGCGGCTGTAATTCGCGCAAGCGATGCGAAAATCGGCGGAGCGTCGACGCTTATGTTTCGCCCAACGGTGGCACCGATGGGCCCGGATGACCACGAAGGATTAGTTGGGGCAATGCGTGCAGCGGCAGAATTGGCGCAGAAAGACCTGGCTACCGCGCTCCAAACAGCCGCACAACTTGGGCTCGAACTTCCTGGAGCACTAGTAACACAGAAGTACTGCGACTCAATCTTTGGCGTAGGGGAGGTGCTCTAGTGGGGATTCTTGGCGAAGAGCGTGTCTTGATTGATGGGGTGCTGCGCGCTGCATCCTCGGGGAGAGTCTTTGAGACGATTAACCCTGCAACCGAGGAGGTTCTCGGTGTTGCAGCCGACTGCGATGTGACCGACCTCGATAATGCGATCGGTGCTGCGCGGCGTTCTTTCGACGAGACAACCTGGTCTACAGATGTTGCCTTCCGCGTAAAGTGCATACGGCAACTCCGCGATGCATTTCTTGCCCACTCAGATGAGATTCGCGCCATGACTATCGCAGAGACGGGCTCACCGTTGATGCTCACGTACTCCGCGCAACTCGATACCCCGGTAGAGGCACTTGGGTGGATTGCAGATTTAGCGGAGAGTTACGAGTGGGAGCATGACCTCGGTAGAGCAGAGCCGTTTGGCATGCCCGCGCATCGCTGGACACGCAGAGAGGCAACAGGGGTAATTGCTGCGATTACTCCTTGGAATGTTCCGCACCAAATCAATCTTGCAAAGGTGGGCCCCGCGCTTGCGGCTGGCAACACCGTTGTGCTTAAGCCCGCGCCCGATACCCCTTGGTGCGCAACAATTCTCGGGCGCTTGATCGCCGAGGAGACGGATATCCCGGCTGGCGTGTTCAACGTCGTCACCTCAACGGATCACGGAATCGGTGCAGCACTTACGTCTGATCCGCGAGTTGATCAGATCTCGTTTACAGGCTCGACTGCGACAGGCCGATCAGTAATGCGAAGTGCATCTGAGACTTTAAAGAAAGTGTTTCTTGAGCTCGGCGGGAAGTCTGCGTTTGTTGTTCTTGACGACGCCGACTTAAAGGGAGCAACCGGGATAGCAGCCTTTACGGTCTGCACTCACGCTGGCCAAGGCTGCGCGATAACGACTCGCCTCGTCGTGCCGCGCGCGCAACTAGATGAAGCCGTCTCGCTTACTGCAGCAACGCTCGCAAAGCTCCCAGCCGGAGACCCCACGGATGGAGGGACAGTATGTGGCCCGCTAGTAAGCGCACGCCAGCGCGAGCGCGTAGAGGGTTACATCCGCTTAGCGGTTGAGGAGGGCGGAACAATTGTCACCGGCGGGGGGCGCCCATCGAACATGGATCGGGGCTTCTTCGTTGAGCCAACTTTGATTACAGGTGTAAGCAATGATGCCCGCGTCGCTCAAGAGGAGATCTTCGGCCCCGTGCTTGTCGTGATACCTCACGATGGTGACGAGGATGCGGTGCGTATCGCAAACGACTCGGTCTACGGACTCTCAGGCTCGGTCTGGTCTGGGGATCGCGATCGAGCAGTTGGCGTCGCGAATGCAATGCGAACAGGTACGGTCGGAGTAAACGGAGGCATTTGGTTTAGCCCCGATGTTCCGTTTGGTGGATACAAGCAGTCAGGCGTCGGGCGCGAAATGGGCGTTGCAGGGTTTGAGGAATATTTGGAGACCAAGTCGATAGCGGAGCCAGCATGAGCGAAACACAAAGAGAAGACGAAGCACCAATGGCGGGCACTTCACGTGAACGCGGCATGGCCAAGATGGAGGAGGTCTACGGATTCTCCTACGACCCCGCGACTATCCCGGGTGGCTATGTCGATGTAACCGTCGATCACCTATTCGGAGATATTTGGACGCGACCTGGTCTAGATGTTCGCGATAGGCGAATGCTTACGATCGGAGTGTTAGCCGCGCAAGGAATGCCGAAACTTCTTGAGATTCAGTTTGGTGCTGCATTGGAGCGCGAAGAACTCACCGAGCATCAGGTGCGCGAGATTGTTGTTCACCTCGCTCACTATGTTGGTTGGCCGCTCTCAACAGGTGCAAACGCTGCTGCCGAGAAAGTAATTGCCGCACGTGCTGACTCCGCCGCAAATAAGGACGTAAACAAGGGAGACTCGAAGTGAGCGACGCCATCAATAAGGCTGCAGTTTCGTTTGACTTTTCTAACACTGTCTCGATCGTGACTGGATCTGGCGGCGGTATAGGTCAGGCGTATGTCGAGGCGATAGCGAAGGCTGGTGGATCAGTAGTAGTTGCAGATATTGATACCGAGCGCGCCGAGGGAGTTGCAGAGGGGATCCGATCTAATGGCGGAGATGCACTAGCGCTGCGCGTCGATGTCGCAAGCCCAGAGTCTGCTGCCGAGATGGCCGCAGCAACGATTGAGCATTTTGGCGGCATTGATTACCTAGTCAATAACGCCGCGATCTTCGGTGGAATGAAACTCGATGCACTCCTCACTGTTGATTGGGAGTACCTCGAGCGTTTCCTCGCCGTCAATACTCTCGGTGCGCTCAACTGCACACGCGCAGTATTCCGATCGATGCGTAAACGCGGTGGTGGGGCGATCGTGAATCAATCCTCAACAGCGGCATATCTATATGCAGGTTTCTATGGGTTGGCCAAGGCAGGGGTTAATTCATTGACGCAGCAGCTAGCCCATGAGCTCGGGGGCCAGAAGATCAGGGTCAACGCAATCGCACCTGGACCCACCGATACTCAGGCCTCTCGAACGGTGGTCCCAGAGGAGTTCATGACCCCAATTATCAATGGCCTAGCCCTAAAGCGCATGGGGACACCCGATGATTTGGTGGGGCTCTGCCTCTTCCTGCTCTCTGATCAGGCCTCGTGGATTACAGGCCATGTATTCAACGCTGACGGCGGCCAGGTATTTCGCGCCTAACCCGGCTCTATTCTCAGGCCCGTCGCGGCGTATGCTCTGCGTCTCGGGGACGTAGCTCAGTTGGCTAGAGCACTTGCTTTGCAAGCAAGAAGTCGTGGGTTCGAGTCCCATCGTCTCCACCAAGATCATTGGCAAGATCATCGGCAATATCATTGGCGAGGTCCTCGCCGAGCTCGACTGAACCACGTCACCTCAGAACGAGGAAGCGAGCCAGCGGACCGTCAGTCGGCTTGGCGGCCGGCATGGTTGCGCAGGACCTTCCACAACGCTGAGGCCTTGGCACCGATCGACGGTTGGTCGGTATGGGTTCGCGCCTCGGTCATCACACGCGGGCCAGTGACCACTAGGCCGTGACCCGGCAGGAGATGCTCCACGTCGAGGGAGCGGAGTCGGGCCTCGCTGGTTGCCGACAACTCGGCGTCGACGAACTCGGGGTTGAACCACGCCCGTCCGTCGGCCGACAGGACCGCATCGCCTGAAAGGAGGGTGCGGGTGGGTGCATGGAAGAGGCAGGTTGAGTCATCGCTGTGGCCGGGAGTGTTGAGCACCTGCCAGTCGGGGAGCCCGGGGAGGTGGTCGCCGTCGGAGAGCCACGAGTCCGGTTCGAACGGGAGCCGAACCTCTTTGCCGTTCCAGCCGATCGACGTCGCCGTGCCGGAGATCTCCTTGGAGGCCAACAGGTCACGGGGCTGGCTCGCCATCACCGGGAGGATCTGCGAGACCGCCCTGATGCTCGGTGGTCGGAGGGCCCGTGTCCCTGCGCGCATCTCCGCGATCGCGATTGGGAGGTGCACGGCGGTTCCATGCTGGTCGCGCAGCGGTGGGAGGCCGCCGACGTGGTCCGCGTGTCCGTGGGTCGCCACTGCCGCACCGAGCTCGGATAAGTCCGACCCCCGGTCCGTCAACACGCCCGCCACTAACGGGATCTGCGATGGCATACCCAAGTCGACCACAAAAGGTTGCCCGTCGCCGCCGTCGTGGATGACGTAGCAGTTGTAGAGCCACTTCGAGATCACGGTGACGCCGATCTCGCTCAACTCCGTGATCACCGGTGCCTGAACAGATCGTTTGGCACCCATGCCACGACTCTATAGCTCCGAGGGGGAGGGGGCGGCGGTCTCAGGCAATTAACGCACTAACCCATTAGGGAAAAGCTGAGCCTGAGAAACGCTCCAAGAACTCAATGGCTACACCGCAGTGGTCGCTCATCACCTCGCCACGACTGTTTTCACGCT
>WLHA01000091.1 GCA_009702955.1 Actinomycetota bacterium | reverse complement strand
TCGTAGTAATTGGCTGAGTATCGGACTTACCCTCCCATTCTTTAGGGAGGATGGTGAGAGGCTTATTGAGGTTGCTATCGCAGCGGAGTCGGTTGGCCTCGACGCTGTGTTCGCGTACGACCACCTATTTAGGTATGGCGCCGATGGTGAGGTTCGTCCGGCACTTGAGTTCTCTTCGGCTCTCGGGGCACTCTGCACCGAGACAAGTTCAATCGCTATCGCGTCGCTCGTTGCGCGCGCAACGCTTCGGCCTCCATCGGTGTTGGCTGCCATTTTTATGACGGCCCAACGTATTGCCGGTAAGAGGCTCATCGCAGGGATCGGAGCGGGTGACGCGGAGAGCCGCGATGAGATGGAGCAGTTTGGCTACAACTTCGGTGACGTTTCATCGCGGGTCGAGGCGCTTAAATCCACTGCTGAGGCATTGGTCGATGCAGGTATCCCTGTCTGGGTCGGCGGAGATCCAAAGTATGTAGGCGAGGCAGTGATAATGGCCGATGGTTGGAACCGTTGGGGAGTCGATCTAGATCGCTTTACTCGCGAAGCAACACAGCTCATCTCCGCACGAGAAAGTCGCGGAGGCGAACCTCTCGCAATTTCATGGGGAGGGTTATGCGTTCTTGGTGCTACAGACAATGAGGCGATGGAGAAGGCAGAGCGACTCGGTGCAGGGCATGTCGCAATGGTTGGAGGGCCGCAGCGAGTAGCTGAGATGCTTCTGGGCTACGTCGATGCGGGCGCTTCATGGATCGCTCTTGGGCCAATTGATTCATCAGATCCATCAAACGCGATCCATGCGAAAGCGATTAGGGATCTGCTTAACGAGCGTTGATAGATCAAGCTCTGGTACTTGGAGCAGCGTGGCGAGCGATGTCGCGCTAGTAGCGACTAGAGGAGAAGACGCGCTGCTTGCGTGAGGTCTGAGGCCATCTGATCGTCGTCGATCATCCCGCTGCTCCAGGCGCCGAGTGCAGCGAACCAAACGTATCCAAGGGTCCGGAATGCAGCATCTCCGTCGTCTGTGGGGCGAAGACCTCCGGCGTCCCCGAGAATGCCCCGCAGGATTTCTAGGATCTCAACCTTCATTGCAGCGGCGCCTGGTTCGGGTGATCCGAGAGCAGTGACCATTGCCGCTGTGAGGGTGGGCTCGCGCGATAGCGCTTTGTTCGCAAGGGCTAACACTCCTATTACGCGCTCGGCGGGGGAGTCTCCTTGTGCAGGCTTCTGGGCTAGACGATCTCGGAGTATCCCGGTTTGATTGGCGAGGGCAGCTAGGAGGAGCTGGTCCTTGGATGCATATTGGCGATAGAGAGTTGCAAGAGCGACGTCGGCGGCCGATGCGACATCTCTCATCTGTACTGCCTCGTATCCACCGCTTCGCGCAAGCTTTACTGCTGCTTCCACGAGGCGGCGGCGTCGCTCAATTGTCTCCGTGGAGCGGCTCGTGACCGGCGCCAAGTCATCTTTGACGGGGGCACTTGTGTCGCTAGACATCGCGACTGTCAAATGAGGCTCACTCATCGATGCCAATAGGTGCGTAGTTCGTGCTTCGATCATCGGTTCGAGATGATCCGACGAGCAGCACTGCAGAGCGAAGGTCGTTAAGAAAATCGGCGATTGCGCCGGCGGTCCCTGCTGAGACTGTTGCGTGAATGGAGTCGGGGGGTCGCTGCCGATCAAGGTGCCAGCCGCCTGCGCTTAGAGCATCCATGACGGCAAAAATATCAATCTCTTCAGGATTCTCTGCGACAATCGCAACGAGGTGTGCATCTGGTTTTCCGAGTACCTGTAGCCCGGGTATCGACTCGACGCCCTCAATTAATCGCTTCGTTGCCTCCATGGTCTTCTCAACTAGGCGCATGTAGCCAGCCTCGCCGAGAAAATGAGTCACTGCCCACGCAGCAGCGATTGGGCCAGCGGCCTTGGTCCCTAGGAGACCGGTAGATGCATAGAAGCCGCCTAGCCATCCGTCGAAGAAGAAAATCTGGTGCCGGCGCATCTCTTCGGTGCGATGCAAGAGAACTGATGCACCCTTCGGCGAGTATCCAAGTTTGTGGATGTCAGCCGAGATCGAGGTAACGCCATCGACCCTGAAATCCCATGGGGCAACCGGGTATCCAAGGCTCTCCATAAATGGAAGAACGAATCCACCCATGCACGCGTCTACGTGGCATGAGGTACCGGCTCTCGCTGCAAGCTGCGCAATCTCTGGGATTGGGTCAATAACTCCCTGCGGGTACTGCGGTGCTGATCCAACTACTAAGACAGTCTGATCATCGATCGCCTTGGACATGGCACTTAAATCGACGCGCCAGTCGGCTTGAACAGGAATCTTGCGAATCTCCACTCCGTAGTCATGCCCGGCCTTGTGAAATGCAGCGTGAGCACTCTCGCCTAGGACCATATTTGGCGACGAGACTCCGCGCAGTGAACTTGCTCGATCTCGGGCTGCTTTAACAGCTAAGAGAATGGACTCTGTTCCACCAGATGTCATGAAACCTTGAGCATCGCAGGAGTCGGTGCGACCGTGGAGCATCTGCGCAACGGTGTCAACCACCTCTTCTTGCATGCGGCCGAGGCTTGGAAATGCCATGGGATTGAGGCCATTCTCGGAGAGGTAAAGAACGCTCGCCTCGCGTGCGATCTCCTCTACCTCTTCACCAGCATTGAATACCAAGGCGAAGCAGCGGCCGTTGCGCCAGTCTTTGTCCCCAGACTTCATCGCTACTAGTGCCGATATGACGTCGTCTCGACTCATTCCCTCTCGCCCCATTGCCATGCTCTTAACTTAGGCGCGCAAGTTAGGGGGGCGTGAGCGCAATGGAGTTATTCGTTATAGGCCTGCCACTGCGAGGCGACGTGCAAAATCTGGTCGGGCCAGTCTTCTGAGCGTGGTTGCGTAAACCTGCTCAACTACCGCTGCGTTCTTGCTCTCGGCCATTGCACTTATGCCCCCTTCTCCCATCACATTGCGGTCCTCAGTTGAGGGCTGAAATGTGACGACAGGGATTCCATCAAGCTGGAGCCTGCGTACCTCCTGGGCCAGCCTGCGCCTGAAGTGAAGGCGACCAGCTTGGCGCGGGTGGAGAGTAATTGCCGATCGCGCAAGTGACATTGGCGAGGAGATGATCACGAGGTCTGGGCGCTCTGGAAGGAGAAGGTCTGCATTGGTCGGGGAGTGGGCAGCTCCATCGATATAGCTCTCGTCACCGATACGGACAGGCCGAAAATATCCTGGGATAGCCGAGGATGCGCCGACCGCGGTTGCGAGATCAACCTCTGGCGAACCGTCGCGACCAAATACAACTCTGCGACCGTCGCTCACGCGCAGCGCACAGATCCAGAGTCGCTCGGCGGGCCATCCGGGACCAGTAACCCCATGGAGTGCATCGGTCCACGACTCTGGCGGCACGCGGCCTGGAGGAACTGCAACGGCGAGAAGTGTCTCGGGGCGAACCTGCCATGGCCGCGTTGCGATACGCCGCAGCAACTGCCGCTGCGGAAGCTTTGGAAGGTTTCTCGGCCCAACCGGTGTTCGCCAATCTCCGCTATCTCCTAATCGGTCCATGATCACTCGACCCTCGGGGCTTGGCTCGAGATTACGAAGAAACGCAGCTGCATCTCTCGGTGCGAGGCCGGAGCGAACATATGCACCAGCGCTTGCGCCAGCGGAGGTACCAACGACAAGGTCCGCGCTGCGAGCATCCCAACCGATGCCATCTGCAAGACCCGCTAGAACCCCAGCATGGAATGCCTGCCCGGTTAAGCCACCGGCTCCGAGTACTAGTCCTATGCGAGGGGCGGTGCGAGGGGCTGTGCGAGGCATGCAGACATCATGCCCCTTCTGCCGCGAGCGGCTGGGCTCTGAGTCTGTATTTGTCTTCGCTTAGAGCTCCTCGACACCTGCAGGTGCCGCCTCGCCGCGGGCCTTCCCGAAGTATTCCCAGGCTTTAGCTGGGTCGATGATCACAAAAAGTCCCTCGGCCTCCGCGGTTACAACGCCATCAAAGCTCATTGTGCCGAGCGCAGTAATGCGTCGCCCCTCGACTTTCTCGGTCCAGCCCTCGAAGGTGACTTCCTTGTGAAGAGGGGTAGGCCTGCGGTATCGAATCTTGAGCGTGCCGGTCATTCCGGGATTACCGCTCGCGACATTGGCCATGCCAAGAATCTCATCAAAGGTGAGTGCGATCCATCCGCCGTGAACATACCCAGGGGGCCCTTCATATGCAGCGTGATAGATGCCACGCCCAAAGATTCGCCCCGAGCGAACCTCCCACTCGAGCGGAGGTGCAACTGGATTTACTTGGCCAACGATTGGGGAGCGTGTCAAGTAATCACCATGCGTACGTTCACTCGGAACGCGTCGGCCGCGCGCTTTGGCTTCGTGGGGTGAGCCTGCGATCTGCGCTGCTAGATCCTCTGTAGCGATTGCAGCGTCGCGGAGCACCTCGTCGGTTACATCATCGCGGGTAAGGATCGCATCAATGAGGTGGCGCACTGCTTGAGTAAGTTCGCGGCGCGGCTCGGTTGCGAAGTTGGCACCCTGCGTAGGGTCCATAGAGATGCGCTCTAACATTCCATTCGGTACCGCAGGCTGGGTAACCAGATCGGCGACCTTCTCATTAGTCGCATCTACAGCAGCGGTATTCGCAGCTCTATCGGGTTCGCTATCGGGTTCGCTATCGGATCGACTACTCATCTGCTGCTACTCATCGACCCTTGAACTCGGGCGGGCGCTTCTCAGCAAATGCTCTTGGACCCTCTTGGGCGTCCTCAGATGCAAATACTTCCCAGCCGATTGCATCTTGAATCTTCATGGCCTCGGCATCGCTTAGGCCCTCTGTCTCTCGCCACGCGCGCAGGATCGCCTTGGTTGATACGGGGCTGTTCTGTGCCACCTCTGCGGCAACCTCCATTGCGACCTTCAACGCATCGCCATCTGGGACAACGCGCCCGATGAGTCCGATGGCTAGAGCCTCATGCGCGGAGACCGGGCGGCAGGCGAGAAGCACCTCCATCGCGAGGGTGTACGGAATCTGGCGAGGTAAGCGCACCGCTGACCCTCCCAACGGGAACAATCCGCGCTTTGCCTCCCAGACACCAAAAGTGGCTCCCTCGCCGGCGATGCGAATATCGGTTCCCTGGAGCATCTCAGTACCGCCGGCCACTGCGTACCCCTCGACCGCTGCAATTAGTGGCTTGGTCAGGCGGTGGTCGCGAAGCAATGCCTTCCAGTGGAGGTTGGGGGAGTCGGCCATTGCCTTTACAACTCGGGGGTCGTCAGAAGGCCTCGACATTGCCTTCAAGTCGGCCCCGGAGGAGAAGCAGCCTCCAGCTCCAGTGAGGATTGCGACGCGGACATCGTCGGTCTCATCCACATAATCAAACCCTTGAGCTAGACCGACGAGCATGTCTGGGCTCAAAGCGTTCTTCGATTCAGGGCGATTCATTGTGAGGATCACAATGTGCCCGTCACGCTCGACGGTGCAGTGCAGCGTGCTCATTGGAAGAAGTTCGGTCACCGGGGCTCCTTGGGTCACATAATGTATGAGAGAACCGATTCTACCCGGAGCGCTCTGCGCGCTACCCTCGTAGCAATTGAGTCTGGAGTCCGGGGGGATCACGTCCAACTAATGGGGCGGTTTTCTCTCCAGATTTCGAGCCCTATCAATGAATACAACGGCTTTTTCTTGAGGCCGCTTCTAACCTTGTCTCAGATATCTCACTAGTAAGAGGTAAATCTCAATGAATTCTTCAGACTCAAACCTTCCTGACTCAGCGGTGAACCTCGCCGACCCGAAGACCTATGAGGTTGGGCCCCCAATTGAGTTCTTCAACTGGCTGCGCAGCGACGCTCCGGTCTGGTGGCACGACTCAGATGAGTACCCGCCAGGGTTCTGGGTCTGC
>WLHA01000090.1 GCA_009702955.1 Actinomycetota bacterium | reverse complement strand
GTACCCTCGAGGGTTCCAGCGTTGCGCCAGTCGTCGAGGAGCGCAGCGTACGCGAGTAGCGAGCCCGGGTATACCGCGCCACGAGCTGCGAGCATGGTGCGCGCGCCCTCGCTGTTTCCATAGCTCGGTGTGCATGTCTTGTTGTACTGAGCGATCGCACCAGAGCGCTTCCATAGAGTCTGGAGCCATTCGTCCTCGGCCTCCACTGTCGCCTCTATCGATGCGATCCCCTGAGTGAGGCAGTGCTTGATCAGCCAGGTGATGTGGTTCGCCGACTCCGAGAGGAAGTGCACAAAGTTGAGCCCAAATCCGGCCTGAATAAAGCTCACGACAAAGAGATTTGGGAACTCTGCAGTAATGACTCCGTGCAGGGAATGCGTGCCGTCGTGCCAACGCTCGCTTAGTAGAACGTCGTCACGCCCAACCGGATCGAAGCCGAGCCGATCAACGAGACCAGTCGTGACCTCAAACCCCGAGGCGAAGATGAGAAGGTCTAACGGAAACTCTTTCCCATCAACTATTGGTCCGGCCGCGGACATCTCGCGCACGCCGCGACCATCGGTGTCAACGAGGTGCACATTGGGAAGATTGAATGACTGTAGGTACTCGTCGTGGAAGCAGAGGCGCTTGCAGTGCTTTCCATACCAAGGCTTAAGTTTCTCAGCTGTCTCTTTATCCTCGATTACCTCATCGACCCGGCGCCGGAATCCCTCCATAACCTCAAAATCGATGGATTCGAGTTCGGCACGTTGCTCATCGGTTGTCGGGATCGTCTGAGTATCGACGCGCATCGCTGCGGTCCAGCCATCACCAACTTGGTCAACCTCTTCGGTGTTGCCGGTAACCACTTCTGTGAAGTTGCGCATGCGCTCCTGCTGCCAACCTGGCGGCAGCGAACGGAACCATTCGGGGTCAATCGGCATTTGAGCGCGTACCCCTACTGCAGATGGAGTGCGCTGGAAGACGTAGACCTCTTTAGCGGTGCGGGCCAATTGCGGGACTACCTGCACGGAAGTTGCGCCCGTACCGATAATTCCAACAACCTTGTCGCGAAGGTGATCCATGGATTCGGTAGGGCTACCGCCGGTGTAGTCGTAGTCCCATCGCGTTGTGTGAAAAGCCTTACCCTCGAAGAGCTCGATACCTTCGATGCCGGGCAACTTCGCTTTATGCATGAGGCCGCCGGCCGCTATAAAGAACTGTGTTCGTATCTGATCGCCGCGCTTGGATACAAGGTCCCAACGCTTGGCATCGTCGTCCCACTTAAGGGACTCAATCTCGGTCTGGAACAACGCATGCTCGTATAGCCCAAAGTGACGGCCCAGCAGTTGGCAGTACGCGAAAATCTCTGCAGCACTCGCGTAACGCTCGGTCGGCATGTATCCCGTCTCCTCGAGGAGCGGCAGGTAGATCGTCGCATCTACGTCGCACATGCACCCTGGGTAACGATTCCAGTACCAGGTTCCACCGAAGTCGGCAGCCTTCTCGATGATGCGAAATGAGGTGATGCCGCGACGCAGAAGATCTGTGGCCGCGAGCATGCCTGCAAAGCCTCCACCGAGGATAACTACCTCTACTTCCTCAATAATGGGATCGCGCGTGAAGTTAGGGTCCGCCCAAGGATCCTGATCGAGGTGGTACTCGTTTAGAGAGTGGTACTGCCCAACCCCTTCGTCGCGAACTCGTTTGGCGCGCTCGCCGTCGTAGCGAGCCTTCGCCGCTGCAAGTGATGAAGGATCGGTAGGGGTCATCTGGTCTCCGGTAAGAGGAGCGGTGTCATCCGCTTTACGGCATTGTTCTGACGCGGTATCAGATTATGCCCCGGGCCGGCCCTTGTCCCGGGGTCGAGAAGCATTCCACTCGTCTAGGAGCAATCGGCGAGGCGGTATTTGCGAGGCCCTTAGGGTCGAGTTAGGGCCCGACCTAGGACCTATTTAGGGGCTGTGATGTGTGCGCGGCCGCTGCCGTTGACGATCTCGCCCACCAACCAAGCTTGGTGGCCAGATGCCCTCACAGAATCGAGTGCAGCCTCGACCTCCCCGGCAGGTAATACCGCGAGCATCCCGAGTCCGAGATTAAAGGTGCGCTGCATCTCATCATCAGATACATCCCCTGCGGCCTGCACCTCGGCAAAAATCCTTGGCTCATCCCATACCCCGCGACGAATCACTCCGTCTAGAGAGCTCGGGAGGACACGCTCGAGGTTTCCACCTATTCCTCCACCAGTTACATGCGCAAAAGCATGGACATCGACTCGACGGTTGAGTGCCGACATCGCTGGCGCATAGATAGCGCTCGGGCGAAGTAGCTCCTCGCCTAGTGAGTGATGAGCTCCACTCCAAGCAGGGCTCTGCAGCGAACGTCCAGCACGATCTAGGAGTGCACGCCGAGCGAGCGAGTACCCGTTACTCCTAAGCCCTGGGCTAGCGAATCCAATGATTTGATCGCCAGCGGCAACGCGTTGGGGAAGAATTTTTGAGCGCTCAACAATGCCGACTGCAAAACCAACCAGATCAAACTCGCCGGCAGACATCAGATCGGGGTGCTCAGACATCTCTCCGCCGATGAGAGCACACCCAGCCTGGCGGCACCCGTCTGCCACACCTGAAACGATTGCATCGACCATTACCGGATCAAGGCTTCCAACCGAGATGTAGTCGAGAAAGAACAGCGGCTCTGCGCCCTGTACGGCGATGTCGTCAGCGCTCATCGCCACAAGGTCGATACCAATAGTGTCGTATTTGCCTGCAAGGCGAGCAACCATTGACTTGGTTCCAACACCATCGGTCGAGGCAACGAGGACTGGATCCTCAAAACCAAGTTTGCCGAGCGAGAAGAGGCCCCCGAATCCACCAAGGTCGCCAATAACCTCTGGTCGAAATGTAGAGCGGACATGCGCTTTGATGCGCTCAACCGCTTCTTCGCCAGCGGCAATATTTACCCCAGCATCGCTATAGGTGAGTGGCTTGCCCGCTCCACTCTTAGAGCGATTATCTGAAGCGCCGCTCATGGAGCATCGATCGGTGAGGGCGTCTCGAGTTCGCGACGTATTGGCTCTAGGAGCATCTTGGCATCAGCATCTGGAATCGCAACTGGGTAATCACCAGTGAGGCAGGCTGTGCAGAATGACTCGGCATCGGCACCAGTGGCGGCAGTAAGGCGATCGATCTCAAGGTACGCGAGCGAATCGACATCTAGATAATCGCGGATCTCGCCAACGGATAGATCTGCCGCGAGCAATGCGCTGCGCTGGCCAGTATCCATTCCATAAAAACAAGGCCAGCGATAGGGCGGGGAGGATACGCGGAAGTGAATCTCTGCAGCTCCCGCCTCGCGCAGCATCTTCACAACCTGGCGTGTAGTGGTGCCACGCACGATTGAGTCATCAACTACAACCAAGCGCTTACCCTCAATGTTCTCAGGTAAAGGGTTGAGCTTCATGCGTACACCTGCACCACGCATCTTCTGCGAGGGCTGAATAAACGTGCGCCCAACGTAGCGGTTCTTAACGAGCCCGTCTCCGTAAGGAATACCGGAGGCGCGTGCGAATCCCTGCGCTGCGGGAATACCAGACTCCGGAACAGGCATCACCATGTCGGCGTCTACCGGAGCCTGTTTGGCGAGCGACTCGCCCATGCGCTGCCTAGCGGTATGCACCGTGTGGCCGTATAGGCGCGTGTCTGGCCGTGAAAAATAGACAAACTCGAACAAGCAGAGTTTGGGCTCGGGCTCTGCCCAACGCACTTCGCGGCGCAGGCCAGTTGCGTCAATAACAACCATCTCACCGGGCTGGACATCGCGAACGTAGTGCGCTCCAACAAGATCAAGAGCCGCTGACTCACTCGCTAGCACCCAACCGCCACCCTCGAGTCGCCCGATTACAAGCGGCCAAAACCCATGGGGATCACGAGCTCCGATCAATCTCGAGTCGTCCATTAATACGAACGAGAAACCACCTTCAAGAGTTGGAAGAACAGCCTCGAGGGCTATCTCCAATTCCCTGCCATCCGAGCGCCGCTCTACCGGCCATGCTCGCGAAATGAGTTCTGCGACGAGTGCCGAATCAGTTGTGGAGTCAACCGCAGACTTAGGTGGAACAAAACCAGGAAGCATCCCGAGGCTCGCTGCGAGATCTGCGGTGTTGGTTAGGTTTCCATTGTGGCCGAGGGCAAAACCTTCGTCACCGACACTCCCGTATACGGGCTGCGCGTTTTGCCATGAAGAAGAGCCGGTCGTGCTGTAACGGTTGTGGCCAATTGCAATATGCCCAGAGAGCGACGCAAGTTTTCTCTCATCGAATACTTGCGAGACGAGCCCCATGTCCTTGATGACGGTGATGGTCTGCCCATCGCTGACTGCGATCCCTGCAGATTCTTGTCCCCGATGCTGAAGCGCGAATAGGCCCAGGTATGCAAGGTTGGCCACTGGTTGATTCGGGGCGTAGACACCGAAGACTCCACATGAATGGCCGATCGAGGGCTGCACGTTTGTGAGTATCCCACGCGGCGGCTACTCAATGCCTCCCCGGGAGCAGGATCATATTTTTCGGGCTCCTTGACGGTGATTGAGGAGGAGTTTGGAGAGCGATTGCCAAAATTCTCTAGGTCTTTGGGTCGCCTAGCCCCACAAGGACCTCGAGCGAGCGGTGTTCGTCTACCGTTTCTACTCAATGAACCCACAGAGCAACACCTCAGACTCAGGATTTGACCCACGCGTACAAGGATTCTCGCTCTGGTTCACCGGGCTCTCCGGCGCCGGCAAATCAACAATCGCTGAGGCAGTCACGATCCAACTACGCGAGCGAGGTCACCGCGTAGAGGTTCTCGATGGCGACGAGGTGCGCGAGCACTTGAGCCGTGGATTGACATTCTCCAAGGAAGATCGCGACATCAACGTTCGACGCATTGGCTGGATCGCCTCAGTATTAGCGCGCAATGGAGTCGTCGCGATCACCGCAGCGATCTCTCCGTACCGGGCAACACGCAATGAAGTGCGCTCTATGCACGATGAGGTAGTTCCGCCCAACGCCACCAAAGCTGCGTTCATAGAGATTCATATCGCAACCCCATTAGAGGTATGCGAAGACCGTGACGTAAAGGGCTTATACGCGAAAGCACGAAGCGGCGAGATCCCGGAATTCACTGGTGTTAGCGACCCCTACGAAGCACCCGAGAAGTGTGAGATCACAATCCCAACACAGGATCAAAGCATCGAGGAGTCTGCAGCAATGGTCTTGGCCTACCTTGATCAGAATGGTTTAAGCCAAGCGCTCTGATAAGTAACTATCTGTATTAAGCCCGTCTCTTTTAAGAGAGGCCAAGAGCATTTGGAATTGCATCCCGCCAAGTTGTTTCGGCATCTAATAGCGCCACGGAGAATGCGCCGGTCGCTATCAATCTCTCGCCACCGGTTACTCCAACCTCCTCTGCAGCGATTCCCGATGCGCTAGCGCGACCGAGCACCTCAACGACTCGCTTCGGATCAACTCCAAGCACAATTCTCGATGCACTCTCAGAGAAACATCCAACTGCTCCCCCAATATCAACGGTGAAACCAACCCCACCGGCGATTGACATCTCCGCTAGCGATACGGCAAGCCCGCCATCCGCGCAGTCATGCACTGTTGTGACGATTCGCTCAGAGACCAGTGCTGCGATGAGCCCGTTAAGCGCATGCCCAATCTCAAGATCAGCCTCTGGTGGGACTCCGTTACGCAGTCCGTGAAGATCGGCCCACTCAGAACCTCCGAACTCAGCAGCGGTGGTTCCGAGGACAACTATTGCTTGATCCTCTTTGAAACCGATAGTTGATGGAGCGGTCTCGCCGAGTCCCTCAAGAAGTCCGATCACACCGACAACCGGCGTTGGGTCAATATCGACACCGCTTGATTCATTGTAGAAAGAGACGTTTCCACCGATGACGGGAAGCCC
>WLHA01000009.1 GCA_009702955.1 Actinomycetota bacterium | reverse complement strand
TCAGCATCGGAGACAGATGGGCCTTTTGCGTATACCTCTAGGAATCCAAGGTCTCCAACAGCAGATGCGGAGATCAGTGAGGCGGCATCGTTGGCTGTGATATTGAGCCCTGAAGATTTCGCCGCCTCCGCTGTGACACGCGGCGTCTCTGCGTACAGTGCGTAACTCTTCGCTAGGAAGGTTGCTTGATCTGCGTTAATCCCGAGCCCGGTATCGCTCGGAGTGACAGATAGGAGCGAGGTTGCCTCGTAGACTCGGTCGGCCTTGTTCGACCAGAAGAACATCGCTACGGCAACCAATACGCCTGCAATCAGAATTTGCTTCCATGCTCTGGCGATTATTCGAAAATGTGCTGCAAGATCCATATGGCGACATGATACGCGCCGTTCAAGTGCTTCTGTACCACGGGTAGTATCAGGACTCATGGTTGGTCTGCTTCAAAACCCCCGGCTTCGCGGTTTTAGTCTCGCGAGCC
The DNA here is from genome assembly GCA_009702955.1 of Actinomycetota bacterium. GTDB lineage: Bacteria > Actinomycetota > Acidimicrobiia > IMCC26256 > IMCC26256 > IMCC26256. Next base: position 13,479 of record WLHA01000009.1, on the reverse strand, counting down.
TCGACCTGCCTACCTCCTTGGCTCTAGCTCTAGGGGCAGTGGTTGCTTCCCTTGGGGTCATTACAGGGCTATGGCCTTACCTTATTTTTTTGGCCGTATTAATCCCGCTAGGGCTAACAGTTGTGAAGCGTCCGCAGACAGGGATCCTGATTTTTGCTGCTTTGATCCCCTTTGACGGCCTCCACTACGTCGTTCCAATCCCAGTATGGGCTGAGGGGTGGAAAGAGGCTTTCGTATTAGGCCTCGTAATCGCAACATTTCTCTGCCCATCTGATGCGCGTGGTGCCCGCGGGCGACGCGTTCCGGGTTGGGTGCCTGCAGTCGCAGCTCTGTTTGCAATTGCAGTCGTCACAGTACCTATGGTCGGAATGGGAACAGCTCTAATTGGTTTGAGAATTTCGTACTTCAATATCTTGATTGCTGTGGTGGTATGGAGATGCCCTCTCAACAGAGATGATCGTGATCAGCTGATAAATATATTTATCGGTGTCGCAATTATTTCGTCTATTTACGGCATCTATCAACAATTCGTCGGGCACGCTCAACTCGCTGCCTGGGGATACCCGTACAACGAGGTAATTAGGTTTGCGAATGGGTGGCGCTTGCGATCATTCTCGACGTTTAACCAGCCGTTTCCTTTCGCGTTCTACCTCATGCTCACTGTCCTCATAGCGCTTCCTCGTGCCATTGCAGATCCGAAGCGCCTGCGTAACCGAATATTCCTATTTTCGCTTCCCCTAATTGGCGTAGCGATCGTGTTTGCTTATGTTCGTGGCGCTTGGCTCGGGCTAGGAATTGGGCTTCTCTATCTCGCGTTTCATCGCTATAAAATCCTCGTTGCGTTTATTCCGCTTGCCTTCGCTGCGCTTCTATTTATGCCCGGTGGGAGTTCGTTCACAAGTGCCGCTCTGCAGTCCAACAGCCTCAATGTTCGAACAACCTCTTGGGCGGATCGTGGTGGAGCTGTCTGGAGTAATCCGATCGGCGACGGGATCGGAACCACAGGGGCAGCAGCTGCGAAGGTGGCAACAACCGCGGCGCCCACCGCTCTGGGAGTAAACACATTCCAGGCGGATAATGCTTATCTGAAGGTGGGATTGGAGATAGGGCTTGTTGGCCTTTGGCTCTTCGTCTCGCTTCTTGTCTCTGCTTTTCTGACTGGCAGGTATGTCGAGAAGCGCGTAGAGGAAGAAGACAAGCATTTTGCTGCTGGATGGTCTGCTCAGGTTCTCGGGATCATGGGTGCATGTTTTGTTGCGTCATATTTTGAGATGATTCCAATGGACGCCCTCTTCTGGCTCATGCTCGCGATTGTCTCAACGATGTCGCCTCGAATGAGGGGAGTCAGCGAGAGCGAGTTGGCGCCCGTAGTTCGTGCGGGACCAACCAACGAGGTTGAGAAAGTTAGCGAGGAATCCTACGGACCCGCTAGCGAGTGGCAGAGAGCTACACCTTGACGCTTCGCGTTGGATTAGTGGCCGAGACTTTCAATAGGCATGACGGTATAGCGCGAGTCGGCAGGCAGTTGATCACTCTTATGGGGACTCGAAGCGACATTGAACTCGTGCTTGCTCTGCCAGAGGTTGCCCTGCAAAATGGAGACCGTAAGCTCCCGAGCAACGTTATTGATGTGATCTCGATACCTCATAGCGGGCAGATATCGCAGGCGGCTTGGGTCCGATGGCGTCTTGGTGGCGAGTTTGCGAAGAGGGGGGCTGAGCTCATTCATGCCAGCAAGCACGTGCTCCCGGTCTCTCGTTTGGCTGGAGTCCTTACCGTTCACGACCTAACACTTCTGCATGATGCGAGCCAATTCCGTCTAGCGAAACGCGTATTGCTTCCGCGGCAATATGTTGACTCCATTGAGCGAGCAGATGCGATAGTGACGCACACGCAAGCGGTAGTCGCCTCTGTTGCTTCCTACAACGCGAAATGGGGCTCCAAGTCGAGAAAAGTTGGCCTTCCATTTGGGGGCGAACTCTTCGCAGCGCCCGCAGAGGCAGTTGACGAGTTAGTAGACACCAAATTTTGTCTTGCTGTAGGGGACCTCTCTCCTAGGAAGAACCTCAATGCGCTCATCAGCGTATGGCCTAGCGTCTTTAAGCAGACGGGGATGCTCCTTGTAGTAGTCGGCAGTGGTGGCTGGAAGAGCGAAGAGACGCAACGAGCAATTGACTCCTTGATAGGCCAAGGCTCGGCTCGTCGAGTGGTCGGTGCCAGCGATGCATCTTTAAGGTGGATGTACGAGTACGCCACCGCGCTCCTGTACCCGTCGCGCGAAGAGGGTTATGGCCTGCCGGTAGTTGAGGCAATGACGGTGGGCACGCAGGTGATTGCATCTACGGACCCGGCTCTTGTTGAGGTTGCGAATGGAGGCGCCGTGCACCTAGACCCTGATGACTCGCAGGGTTGGCATGATGCGATTCTTGCGGCAGCGCGATCCACCGCGCAGCACCACGCGCCCGTGATCCCGAATTGGATTCCTACTGTGGCAATGGTCGCCGAGTCTCTCGTTGAGTCTTACAGCGATGCCCTCTCGGCGTCGGCGCGTCGATAAGGCCTAAGAGCTCTACGCGGTTCTTCGCTCATTTGCAGTTGTTGCAATAATTTCGTTGAGGCGCGCTGCAAATACTGCTTCGGAGAAGGTATCCGCGCGGGCGATTAGGGCGGGTTCGCTCCATGTTTCACTCGTGACCCTGTTAATTGCCTCTGATACTGCTTCTGGGGTAGCAGTTTCGAAGGTCACGCCAGTCTCGCCATCAATCACGGTATCTAGAAACCCGCCAGACGCGAGTACCGCACTCGGTCTCCCAAACGCTGCGGCCTCAAGTGGCGTGAGCCCAAAATCCTCGTGAGCTGCAGCAACTAATGCACAGCAGTCTCGGTAGAGCGACCTGAGTTGCGCATCAGTAACACCCTCTAGAAAAACAGTGCTCTTTGGGGCTAATGACTTGAGGCGCTCAGCCTCTGGTCCACGACCAACGATCACAAGTTGGAGATGTGGCGTGCGCTTTATCGCCTCAATCACTACATCAACATTCTTGTAGGGGAGCAAGCGGGCTACACAGAGAATAAATCCTGGATTGATCCCTAAGGAATCATCGATTGGCCCATCGGCTCTAAACGTAGATGGCGGTGCGAGTAGATCAACCTCGACTCTGTACAACGCTCTGATCCTGTTCTGTATGACGCTTGACAGAGCGATGTGTCGATCAACGGAGGCGACAGCGTGGCGGTCCCAAGGGCCAAGGAATGGCGCCATGGCTTTCGCCGCGGCCCGCACAGATCTGCGAGGCCCTGCGTACTCGTCGAGTTGGTAAAGCCAGCGAGCTGGGGCATACCAGTAGGCAATCTTGGCCCCGGAGGTGCGCACACCATGTGACCAACCGGCAGTGGCGCAGACGGTGACATCTGCATCGATTTTCGTGGCGCTAAATGAGGGTGCAAGAAGTGGGAAGGCGAGCCTGTGATGCGATCTGAGCGCACTGATCCGATTGATCGGCATCGTATTGATGTCGAGGCTCTCCATCTCTGGGTACGTAGCGCTTGGCTCATAGAAAGACGTGTAGACGTCGCTCCCGGGGAGTGCTCGAGCCATGGCAAGAAGTACGCGCTCTGCTCCACCGATCTGGACTAAATGGTCTTGGACAATTGCAGTACGGATGAGACCCTGCCTGTGTTCGCTCTCGGTCGCGCGCCTCGCGACTGGGTTGTAGCCTACGCAACGTCGTGCGTGTATTACTGCTCTCAAGTCTCTGGCCGCCTGCAGTTCTTGGCGGAGCCGAACTCCATGCTGCCCAACTAGCCGAACGCCTCGTCGATGCTGGTCATGAGGTTGGGGTAGTTACATATGGTTCTCCGGGGGAGCGTGTAATAGCGCAGGTACCTTCCAAGCCGTATCCACTGCAGGAATTTGCCAGCCAACCCGCCTCAAAACGGGCATTGATGCACCTCAGAGATGTTTGGAACCCTGACACGGCATCGATTCTCGAGAAGGTGATAAGTGATTTCGCACCGGATGTTGTCCACTCACACACGGTGCAAGGTATGTCGGCGGTTGCCCTAACTCGACCAGGGAAGATGCAGATTCCCCATGTGCATACGCTCCACGATTACTGGTTGCTCTGCCAGCGAACCTCAATGGTGCAGCGAGACGGCACAGCCTGCACCACTTCATGCAGGGGCTGCGCTGCGATTACAGCGGTACGCGAGCGCCAGATTCGAGGGAACGCTCCCGACGTAGTGCTCGGAGTCTCAAAGGCAGTTGCAGCAGAGCACGAACGTCTCGAGTGGGCATCGGGGCGTCTTCGTATTCTCTATAACCCTGTGGAGAGTCCTCCGGAGCCGCGCCCAGTTCGAGATGTCGGTGCGCCGGTCTTCGGATACCTCGGCCAGCTCGCTGCGTACAAAGGCGTAGGTACGCTTCTGAGCGCATTCAAGGCTGCGGATATTCGCGGATCGCGTTTACTTGTAGGGGGACGCGGGCCGCTTCTGAGCGAAGTGCAGAGTGCCGGTGCTGCTCCGAGTGGTGCTGCTCCTAGTGGTGCTGCTCCTAGTGGTGCTGCTCCTAGTAGTGATGGCGTAGAGGCACTTGGCTGGGTTGGAGGCGATACGAAGGAGCAGTTCTTCAATGAGATTGACTGCCTCGTAGTGCCATCCGAGTGGAGCGACCCTGCCCCGATCGTGCTCAACGAGGCTCGTGCGCGCGGAATTCCGGTAATTGGTGCTGAGGCCGGCGGGATTCCCGAGTTGATCAGCCCCAAGGCATCGGCCTTGCTGTTCCCGTCTAGAGACTCGGGGGCGCTATCAGATCGCCTGCGCATGTTTGCTGCCGCCCCAGCGGATTACACCGCGCCCCCTGAGCTCGCCCCCCTCGATTGGGCAGGCCACCTTGAGGGGCTGATGACCGCATATCGAGATGCAGGGGCGCGCTAACGGCACGTTCCCAACGGTGGCCCGGCGTTAGAGTGAAGCGATGACCTCTAGAGGAGAAATGCTCAAGCTCCAACTGAGTCAAGATCGAGACCCATCATGAGGGTCGTCTTCGGTTCCGACCATGCAGGCTTTGCTCTCAAACAGCACCTAGTAGCCCTCGCAGAGGCAGATGGCTTTGATGTGACTGACCTAGGGACCGACTCCTCTGAGTCAGTTGACTACCCGGATCTTGGTGCGTTGGTTGGGCGGGCTGTGGCCAACGGCGATGCTGACCGCGGAGTCTTGATCTGCGGAAGTGGCAACGGCATTGCGATTGCAGCGAACAAGATCAATGGGGTTCGCTGCGCAGTGGCGCACGATGCAACCTCCGCTCGCCTAGCGGTTGAGCATAACGATGCAAATATCTGCTCACTCGGAGCTCGCTTCATTGGGGAGCAGACAGCCGAGGACGCAGTGAGAGCTTTCTTGACTGCTACTTTCGCCGGCGGTCGCCATGCAGCTCGCGTGGCAAAAATTACCGAACTCGAATCGAACTAAAGGTTCTACTTAAACACTGTTTTACTTAAATACTGCTCTACTTAAACACTGTTCTACTTAGATAAATCTCAACTTCATAAGGACTTCGAAATGACCGACCCAGCGTTCTCTGCTCTGCAAGCATCCGACCCTGCTCTCGCTGCGATTCTTAAGCGCGAAGTCCATCGCCAAAATTCGACACTCCAGATGATTGCCTCCGAGAACTTCACCTCCCCAGCGGTGATGGCGATGCAGGGCTCACCGCTTACGAATAAGTACTCCGAGGGCTACCCGGGTAAACGCTATTACGGCGGAAACGCAGTCGTTGATGAGGCCGAGGAGCTAGCTCGCGAGCGTGTAAAAGCTTTGTTCGGTGCAGAGCATGCCAATGTGCAGCCGCACTCCGGCGCCAACGCAAATATGGCTGTCTACTTCGCCCTCCTCAACCCAGGCGACAAGGTAATGGGTCTGCGTCTGGATCAGGGTGGGCACTTAACCCACGGTTCTCCGGTCAACTTCAGTGGTCATCTCTATAACTTCGTGGCTTACGGCGTTGATCCAGAGACTGAGTGCATCGATTACGCCGCGGTTCGTGCGCTCGCTGTGGCAGAGAAGCCGAAGCTGATCATTGCGGGGGCTACCGCGTATCCGCGCACTATCGATTTCGCGGAGTTCAGGTCGATAGCGGACGAGGTGGGAGCGCTGCTAATGGTTGATGCAGCACACATCGCTGGTCTCATCGCAGGTGGAGCGCACCCCTCACCAGTTCCTTATGCAGATGTCGTTACGTTCACTACACATAAGACTCTGCGCGGACCGCGCGCTGGCTGCATTCTGAGTCGTGCAGAGCACGCTGCCGCTATAGACAAAGCAATATTCCCCGGTCTCCAGGGTGGCCCGCTTATGCATGTAGTCGCTGCAAAGGCCGTTGCCTTCGCAGAGGCTCAGCGCCCTGAATTCAGGGAGTATGCAGCGCAGATCGTGCGTAATGCGCGTGCTCTCTCAGATGGCCTAATCGCTGAGGGATTCAGAATCGTCTCCGGTGGTACAGATAATCACATGGTGCTCGTTGACCTCCGTCCTTTTGGAGTAAACGGCAAGGTTGCCCAGAACGCTCTCGACGCAGCCGGAATTATCTGCAACAAAAACGCAATCCCGAACGACCCGGAGAAGCCTTTCGTTACGAGTGGAATCAGGCTCGGAACCGCATCAGTCACCACTACAGGTATGACTGAGTCTGAGATGGCCGTGATTGCCGCGATGATCGGTGAGGTCTTGAGGTCTCCAGAGGATGAGCAGGTGCGTGCCTCCGTTCTGTCGCGTGTGAATTCGCTCTGTGCCAACTTCGTGCCGTACCCCGGCCTCTACGACTGACGAGGAGCTGTGGGGGGTTACGCGGTCGCGTTTCTCGTAGCACTTGGAGTAACGCTCGCGGTTATGCCGTTCGTGCGTCGCCTCGCCATTCGTGCCGGAGCAGTGGTGCCCCCCAATCCGCACGGCGTACACACGCGCCCGATGGTCTCGCTTGGCGGAGCGGGAATGTTCATGGGATTCGTGGTCGCTATGGCGGTTGCATCCCAGATTCCCCAGTTCCATGAGATGTTCAACGGTTCTTCAGAGCCTCTAGGCGTAATGCTCGCCGCAGCAGTGATGTTCGCAGTCGGAGCGCTCGACGACCTTCGAGATGTATCTCCTCCAGCCAAGATCGCCGGGATGGTTCTAGCCGGAGGAGTGCTCTCGCTATTTGGCGTTCAGATGCTCTTCTTTCGCGTCCCCTTCTTGCTCAACGACACTGTGGTGCTCTCCGCGGATCTTGCTCCTGTAGTTACCGTCTTGATGGTGGTCTTATTCGCAAATGCAATCAACCTCATCGACGGGCTTGACGGGTTAGCCGGCGGGATATGCGCCATCGCAGGGACTGCACTGTTTCTTTATAGCGACCGGTTATTTAAGAATGGATTTCTTGAGGGATCTAACCTTGCTCCCTTGATAGCCGTTATAGCGGTAGGTGTTTGCCTAGGGTTTTTGCCTTACAACTGGCACCCTGCACGAATAATGATGGGGGATGCGGGGGCTCTTTTTCTCGGGCTTCTTATGGCTGTCACAACCATCACAATTGGTGGTCGAGCCGATTACCAGTACAGCGGTGTTACGTACTTCTTCTTTGCGCCACTCTTTATTCCGTTTGTAATTCTCGGTGTTCCAATTATCGATACAGCTTTTTCGTTCCTAAGAAGGTTGATCAAACGGCGCTCCTTTGCCGTTGCAGATAAAGAGCATCTGCATCACCGCCTAATGCGTTTAGGGCACGGCCCAAGGCGAACCGTTGCGATTCTCTGGCTCTGGACGGCGCTCCTCTCGGGAGTTGCCCTAATCCCGACGTACACAGACCAGGGCAATGCGCTTGTACCGCTTGTGATCTTCGCCCTTGCGCTTCTGCTCTACGGTTTCTTCTTCCCTCGTAGAGGTGACTGGGAGGACGAGGTCGCGGCCGCTAAGGCAGTGGGCATCGAGTCTTCAAAGGGGTAGTCGCTAAGCCTTCTGAGATCCGGTTTAGCGCCTAATCGGAGCCGGGTTGGGGAGTTGGGGCGCCTTATCGGGTAACTTTCAAGGGTTCACTTGAGCGTTTCGAGCCCTACTTGCTCGGTATTCGCTCGTAGCCGTCGCGACTCGGAGGAGGGGAATGTCAGATCTTTCAGGACCCACTTCAGGGTCTACTTCTGGGCCTAAATCAAGATCGCTAATCCCTAAAGGCCTTAGACCTAAATCGATCGTGCCACAACCCAAACCTGGCTATACCGATGCGCTATCGACCTCCCTCACCTTTGTGCTTGGGCCTCTGATGTTCGGCCTTGTCGGTGCATTGTTAGATGGCATTTTCGGAACTGGGCGCGTCTTTACAGTGCTGTTTGCACTAATCGGGCTCATCGCTGTCGCGACCACCATCTATTACAGGTACCAAGCCGCCTCAGCTGCTGAGGACGCAGGTAAGCCTTGGGAGAAGCGCCCTAATGAAGAGCCAGGGATCCAGCCTCTCGAGCAAGCACCGGAGATCCAATGACGACCCCGGAAAATGGGTCTAGGGATGATGCTCTTAGGAGTGATCCTCTTAGAGCCCGTCTCCCAGAGGATCACGAGAGTCGAATAGCCGACCATATCGTCCGAAGAGCGCTCATGATCGCCCCTCTGGTGATCGTTGTCTCCGCCCTCTTAGGTGGCAAAAAGTCTGCAATTGGAGCCTTTTTGGGTGTCCTGGTGGTCTGCGCGAACTTCTTGCTCTCATCCCGCCTCATAACATGGTCAGCCCGCATCTCGCCGGAGGCAGTCTCAGTGGCGGCCATCGGTGGGTACGTGCTCCGCATCGCTCTAATCCTCCTCGCAGTCGTTGCAATTTCAGGGCGCCCGAGTGTGAGCATCGCGGCTTTTGTGATTACGGTTGCAGGAATGCACCTTGGACTCCTGTTTTGGGAGATGCCATCGCTTAGTCTGACCCTCGGCGCGCCGGGCCTCAAGCCCGATGCACCGCTACCAATTTCGCAACGCGTAAGCAAGGAGGAAGGGTGACCGTTGTCGCCGAGTTGTTCCCTAACGGGATCACAGAGTTGTTCCAGTGGAAGCCGGTGCTCTTCGGAGGTACCGATTTTGCGCTAAATAAAACGGGAATCATGGTCCTTGTCTCCATGGTTATTTGTTTAACGATCTTCCTTATCGGAGGGCGTAAGCGCGCACTTGTTCCTACCGGCCTGCAGAACGTAGCGGAGTCCGGATACCTCGCCATCGAGTCGCAGATCGCCGTTGAGGTCATGGGCGCCGAAGAGGGTAAGAAGTGGACGCCGTTCCTAGCGTCGATGTTCTTCTACATTCTCTTCATCAACATTTGGTCCATTGTCCCTGGGATTCAGTTCCCCGCGACAGCGCGAATTGCTCTCCCGGGATTGCTCGCAGTCATCGTGTGGGTGGTCTTCATCGGGGCTGGATTTAAGACGCAGGGACCTCTCTACATCTTCAAGAACATCACCCCTCCGGGCGTGCCCAAGCCTCTCTACATCTTGGTTATCCCGATTGAGTTCATCTCCAAGTACCTCGTGCGACCCTTCTCGCTCGCGGTACGACTCTTTGCAAATATGGTGGCCGGGCACGTGCTGCTGACAGTCTTTGCCGTCATGTGCATAGAGCTCATGAAGCACACCAGTGGCTGGTACCAAGTCGCATTCGTTCCGCTGCCCTTCTTCGGACTCCTATTCATGACTGCCTTCGAGGTGCTAGTTGCTTTGCTGCAGGCCTATATCTTCACGATCCTGACTGCCGTCTACATCGGCGAGTCTGTGCACCCCGAGCATTAATACCTGCACTAATAGTTAAGAGCAATACAGCACTAATTAATTACAGACCTAACTAATTACAGCCCTAAATAATAAGGAGAACACCTGACATGAGCACTCTCATGAACCTGGCCGCAACTGGCCTTACTGACGACGGTTTTAAGAACGGCCTCAGCGCTGTTGGTTATGGCCTCGCCGCAATTGGCCCCGGAATCGGTATCGGCTATCTAGTTGGTCAATCGGTTCAGGCAATGGCACGCCAGCCAGAGATGGCCGGAAACGTCCGCACCACAATGTTCTTGGGTATTGCCTTCGCTGAGGCACTTGCCCTCATCGGTTTCGTTATCAAGTTCATCTAATTTGTTTCGTCATCTAAGTCATCTAGGCGCCACGGCGCACGAAGGGAAGGGACGCGCAATGCGCATCCAGAGACTGCTAGCAGTAGCAATGCTCTCATCCAGCATGGTCATAGCGATGCCTGTCGCGGCTCACGCAAGTGAGGCGAAGGGCGAGATTGCCGAATGCTTGGTGAAGGCTGCTGAGAAATATGAAGCCGCTGTGGAAGAGGGCAAGGGAGACGCTGCCCTCTTCGACGAGCAGGCAAAGGAGTGTTACTCCGCTCCTAGCCCGATCCTGCCTGAGACAGGTGAGCTCTTCTGGGGCCTCCTATCTTTCGGAATCGTCGCCTTCGGACTCATCAAGTTCGGCTTCCCTGCACTTCGTAAGGGGCTAGCGGATCGTGAAGACAAGATACGTGGAGACCTCGAGGCAGCCGAGCAGGCTAAGAGCGCAGCGCAGGCCGCTGACTCCGACCACGAGAAGATCCTCGCAGAGGCTCGTGCCGAGGGCGCAGGCTTGGTAGACGAGGCACGCAAGGCTGCAGAGCAGGTGCGAATCGACATGATCGCCCGAGCAGAGGCGGATGCCGCTGATGTACGTGCACGCGCCAATGCTGACGCAGCTCTCGCAACAGAGCGCGCCATGGCAGATCTACAGACCCAGGTGGCAGCGATGTCCATTGGGCTTGCGGAGCGCATTGTTCAGCACAATCTCGATGCTGCGACTCAGACGGCTCTCGTCGAGTCCTTCATCAATGAGGTTGGGGGCAGCCGGGCATGAGTGCGGAGCGCGTCGAGGCTTACGCAGAGGCGTTCCTCGTAATCGCGCGTGCCGAGGGGCACGTCGACGAGATCGAGGACGAGCTATTTCGTTTTGCCCGAACATTCGAGGCCAACGACTCTCTACGTTCAGCGCTTGTTGACCCTTCACTCCCAGCAGAGCGTCGAGTCGCAGTGGTAGCTGAGTTGATGGGGGCTAAGGCCCTTAGTTCTTCAACTTCGCTTGCATCGCTCGTGGTTGCTGCGGGCAGAGGTAGTGATTTACCGGCCATTATCGATCTCTTTGTTAAGAAATCAACAGAGAGTCGTGAGCACGAAGTAGCCGAGGTGCGTAGCGCTATTGAGCTTGATGCAGGGCAGCAAGAGCGCCTTGCCATTGCAATTGGTCGCGCTGTAGGTAAGAACGTAGAAGTGAAAGTCGTCGTTGATCCGAAGGTTCTCGGGGGTCTAGTGGCCCGCGTCGGCGACACTGTTATTGACGGGACCGTCCGTCACAGGCTCGAGCAACTCAAGGAGCAGATCTGACATGGCTGAGCTGACAATTAACGCAGCCGATATTGCCGCAGCGCTGCGCAAGCACGTTGATTCATTCTCACCAACTCTCGCTGCAGAGCAGGTTGGGCAGGTACTGAGCGTTGGCGATGGTGTCGCACGCGTTGCGGGCCTCCCGAATACTGCAGTCAATGAGCTTCTCGAGTTTGAGGGTGGCCTGATTGGTCTTGCCCTCAACCTTGACGAGGACGCCATTGGTGCAGTTGTGCTTGGCCGCGCTGAGGGCGTTGAAGAAGGTAAGGCAGTGCGGGCAACCGGCCGTATCCTTGCCGTGCCCGTAGGTGATGCCCTTCTAGGTCGCGTAGTAAACGCACTGGCCCAGCCAATCGACGGAAAGGGTCCGCTCGGTACCGACAAGACTCGTCGTCTTGAGGTCCAGGCCCCTGGAATCGTCGGGCGTAAGCCTGTACACGAGCCACTGCAGACCGGCATCAAGGCTGTAGACGGCATGGTTCCGATCGGCCGCGGACAACGCGAGTTGATCATTGGTGACCGTAAGACCGGAAAGACCACGATCGCTATCGACACCATTCTTAACCAGCGCGGATCGGGTGTTAAGTGCATCTATGTCGCTGTTGGTCAGAAGGCATCATCGGTTGCGCAGACTGTTGCAACTCTTGAGCGTTACGGCGCAATGGAGTACACGGTTGTTGTAAACGCCCCCGCGGGTGACGAGGCAGTATTCAAGTACCTCGCTCCTTACACGGGTTCTGCCATTGGGCAGGAGTGGATGGAGAACGGCGACCACGCACTCGTTGTATACGACGACCTCTCCAAGCAGGCTGAGGCCTATCGTCAACTCTCGTTGTTGCTCCGTCGTCCACCAGGTCGCGAGGCTTACCCAGGTGACGTTTTCTACCTCCACAGCCGTCTTCTCGAGCGTGCTGCAAAGCTCTCCGATGATCTAGGTGCTGGTTCGCTTACAGCGCTTCCAATCATTGAGACCAAAGCAGGCGACGTCTCTGCGTATATCCCAACCAACGTGATCTCGATCACTGACGGTCAGATCTACCTACAGGACGACCTCTTCAAGTCTGGTGTGCGCCCCGCTGTCGACGTAGGTATCTCGGTATCTCGAGTCGGTAGCGCTGCACAGATCAAGGCAATGAAGGGCGTAGCTGGAACCCTCAAGCTCGACCTTGCGCAGTTCCGTGACCTCGAGGCATTCGCAACATTTGGTTCTGACCTTGATGCTGTCTCCAAAGAGCAGCTTGAGAGCGGTTACCGACTTGTTGAGTTGCTAAAGCAGCCACTCAACTCTCCAATGGACGTTGAGGATCAGGTAGTAGTCATCTTCTCCGGTACAGCTCGTAAGAAAATTCCGCTGCCCCCAACACCGGAAAGGCAAGACAATTATCGGCTAGAGCGACTCCTCCTCGACATCGAGGTCTCTCAGATTAAGGCATTCGAGGCAGCCCTTCTCGATGCATTCCACTCTCGCTACGCAGATCTTCTCGCACACATTCGTGATACGGGAACTCTGCCTGATCAAGCTAAGGAACTTCAGGACGAGTTGCGGATGATCGCAGCTATTGAGGATGTCAAGGTTGCTTTCCGTGCCGCTAATGCTGCAGAGGCGGCTGCCGGAACCGGCACCCCTGATCCAGATGCTGAGGCACTCGGCGATGCCGAGTCAACCAAGACTCTCCCAACCGAGTAGTAGCGGGGGATAGGGACAGATGGCCGGCGGCCAAGAGCGCATCCTCAAGCGACGGATTTCCTCCGTACGCTCAACCAAGAAGATCACGCGCGCTATGGAGCTCATAGCGGGTAGTCGGATCGTCAAGGCTCAGGCTGCAGTAAAGGGCGCGCTTCCTTACAGCGAATTGATCACCAAGGTAGTTGCAGACCTCGCCGCAGGCGGAGGCAGCATCAACAGCCCGATCCTGAAGCCTCGCGAGAGGGTAAAGCGTTCTGCGCACATTGTTATCGCTGCCGACCGTGGGCTATGTGGAGCGTATAACTCCTCTGTTGTTCGCGCCGCTGAGGGTTCAATCCTCGAGGATGAGGAGATGGGCGCCGAGTATGCGCTCATC
>WLHA01000089.1 GCA_009702955.1 Actinomycetota bacterium | reverse complement strand
TCCGATGGTCTACGAGATCATCAAACGATTCGATGTAATACCGAGTATTCGTCGTGCGAATGTTGAGGAGCACTCGGGGTGGACGATTCTTGAGATCTCGGGTGAGGCACAGAGCATCGCTGACTCCATCGCATACCTAGAAGAACTCGGATGCACCGTCAATCGGATGGAGGGCGACGTCCTAGAGGGATAGTCGCGAGTTGTAACAGGCAAGACGTCGACCGAGTTCACTTTTCTCTCCAGGACTATTCGTGACTCAGGTCTCTCCACACTGGGAAGAGCAAGTACTCGACTCCATCGCGAAACTCACTGCGCCCAGATTCCCTGAAGCTCAAGATGTGATGCTCTGCGATAGAGAATCCGAGCATCCGCTTTAGGTCGGCCATGGGCAGAAGGAGAGGGCCGTCGGCGTCTCCTTCACGGAGTAACGCATCGACCTCCAGAGTTGGCCTATCCGGGCTCGAGCTATCTAGGCATGTGGATTGATAGACGATTCGTTCGAATACGGCTAACGCGAGGATGCGCATTGGGCCATCATGTCTCTTATGACTCGCAAATACGAACTCCCAGACTGGCTAAGTCGCTCGGCAACCGATCCTGGGCAAGACCCAGCGGCCGAGGAGAAGCGGGCGATGGCGATGCTCTCAGAGGTAGGGCCCTTGATCCTCTCCTGCGTCTCCTCTGATCTAAGTACCTGGCTGCGTATGAGAAGCACTGAGGTTGCCGCTGCATGGTTGGGTGAGGTATCGGTCGAGGCCTCAACTGATATTGGTGCCGCGGCGGATGCTGCAACGCAGCGCGTATCGGACGAATTGCAGGAGTTTCTCGCTCTGGATCCTTCGCTCCAGAGCACTACTCCGCAGAGCATTCTGCGCGGGTGCCACGTAGAGCCGGGGCAGGCCCTCTCCGCCTTGGGGGTGCCTGAGGTGGAGCGCGAGGAATTCGAGGCTCGGTCTCTCCCCGGGGATAAATGGAGCCTTGCGCCTAGTGATCTGGGTCAGATATCTGAGAGCCTTGGGCCGCTACTCCTGGCCTGGGGACTAGCTAAGGCGCGGGCGCTAAGGGCTCGCTCTGCTAACGGGTAACCCCCAAATTAGAGCCCTCTGCCTAGATTCAGGGAGCGTGAGATTCGAGGTTTTGCCCGCTAGATGAGGCAGTCGCTTGTGGGCCCCATCATTTTCGCATAGGCTTCCCGCACCTTCTCAAGAACCCTGAGGACCCCCTTTGCGCATTATGTCTGATTCTCCATACATACCGACAAACGCTCTAAGCGGGCGCACGGGTACGCTAGGTAGCGCAGAGGGGGACGGCGCACTCTCGTTAGCTTCTTTCGAGGACATAACGCGTATGCGGGTCACGATGGATTCGTCGCCCCTTGGCATTGCATTTATCGATGGCACTGGGAAGACGACTTTTGTTAATGCTCAGTGGGCCAACATCTGCGGACGACCTGTCGCGGAGCTTCTTGGATATATAGCTTTCAATAACTCAATTCGTGATGAGGTCGAGAGCCAACGAGCGAACGCCGAAGCAAGTGCGGCACTTGATACAAAAGGACACTGGTCCGGGCGTTTTGAAGTTGCGCGACCAGATGGTTCCACTCGTGTCGTGCGCAACTGGGTATCCAAAATTGAAGGCTTAGAAACTTCGTACGTAAGCATCCTGGAGGACATCACCGAGACGGTTAACGCCTACGGCGATGCGGACCATCTTCGCGCTCTTCTAAGTGGCACCGCTGATATTGCATTGATATTCGGCAGTGATGGTCGACTTGAGTATGCCAATTCTGCTGCTCGCAGGATTTTGGAGATACAGGAGAGTGATTACAGCGAGCTCACGAGGCTTGATGCGGTAGCAATTCTGCGCCTGACCCCCGAGAGTGTAGAGAGATACCAATCAGAGATTGCACCCTCCGTTTTGGAGTTTGGGCGGTGGAGTGGTGAGACGACTTATTACAACAGCAGCGGTGAAATTGTAACGGCTGTCACTGATGCGTCGAAGCACGTCGGTGAAGGTGGGAAGGCTTTCTACACCGTTACCTCGCATGACGTCTCAAATTACAAAGCGTTAGCCGAGCGTCTAGAGCATCAAGAAACCTGGTTCCGCACGATCGTTGCCCAGAGCGCTGACGCAATATTTGTAACGAGACGACCCGATGGGATTATCTATGCAAGCCCTAGGGCAGAGGAGTTGCTCGGGATTCCGCTCGAGGAAATTATCGGTACAAAATTGCGGCACAAGGTCCATCCCGATGATATAGCGGGACTGCCTCACGGATCACAGAATGTCGCCGCTATACAGCGGCCCTACGTTGATTACCCGATTCGAATACTCAACGCGGATGGGAATTACAGGTTCTGTGAAGCAACGGCAGTTAACTTTGGCGCGGATATAGGCAATGGCGCGTCGATGATCACTATTAAAGACATCTCTAGACGAAAATTGCTCGAGGAGATGGTGCAATCTGAGTCACGGAGATTTACTGAGATTGTGCAGAACCTCTCGGACGGAGTCACGATTCTCGACAGCCGAGGCAGTATTAGGTATCAAAGCGCGCAAGCGAAGCAGTTATTTGGCGGCGAGTCGAGCGGAACTTTTGTAGAGAGCATCGCAGAAGCAATCCACGAAGAAGACCGCTCGCGAGTCTTGGGGCGCATCGAATCTGCACTTCTTGCTCAAGGGGCGCGTGGAGATTCTTGGGAAGGATCGCTCGAGTTTCGTGTACTAGGCACTGACGACAATTGGCGATACTGCGAGACCAAGTTCACCGACCTTCGGCATGAACTAGCAGTGGCCGGCGTTGTGCTTACAACACGCGACATTTCTGATCGCCGACGCTCTGAGACGCTTGTTCGCGAACAAGCAGAGTTTCTACGGTTGGTGGCCAGCAGCGCTCCAATTAGCACCGTCCTTGCTGCTCTCTGCGACCTTGTAGAGGCAACCTTTGGTGGGGCTAAGTCAGCGGTTATGAGGGTCAGCGATGCAAGACTTTCGTTTGCGGGTGGCCCTCGTATGCCCGCTGAATTTGTCGATGCGATGCAGTCCGTTCCACTAGGTGTAGGGGGTGGCCTCTGCGGAATTGCTGTAGAGGCAGGGGAGCATGTTTACTCCCTTGACATCGCTAGCGATGAGCGACTCGAGGGTTGCCGCGATTTGTTGCTCCGAAATGGATTCAAGTCAGTGTGGTCTGCCCCTGTGACTAGCTCTGATGAGGGCGCAATTATTGCAAGCATCGCGGTCTTCTGGGGTGAAACCCATGAAGTAACGCCGGACGAAGTCGCTTTCATGGAGACCCTTATCGCTTTATGCTCGATCGCGGTGGACCGGAAGGAATATGAGACTCGCCTAACACATCAAGCACACCACGATTCACTCACAGGATTACCAAATCGTTCACTCTTCACTGAGTTGCTATCCATTGCTACTGGCCGCGCTTCTAGGGGAAACACTCTCAACGCTGTCATGTTCATAGACCTAGATCGGTTCAAGGAAGTAAACGACAGTCTTGGGCATGATGCCGGAGATGAACTGCTTATCAACGTTGCCTCTAGGTTGAGGGAATGCTCACGTGTGAGCGACACGATTGCGCGCTTTGGGGGCGATGAATTTGTTGTGCTCTGTGAAGACCTAGACCCTGAGAGTGCGAGTGGGGTCATCGCAGATCTCGCTGAGAGACTGCTCGCGTCGATAGACCAGCCGATGGTGATCAAGGGCCAGTCGCTCCGCGTCTCGGCCAGTGTCGGTGTCGCAATAGACGGAGGCAATGCTAAAGCCTCTGGAATGCTGCGCGACGCGGATGCTGCGATGTACAAGGCTAAAAAGAATGGCAAGGCCCGGTTTGAAGTCTTTGGCGACGAACTACGTTCATCGGCACTAAATCGATTGGAGATGGAGAGCGGCCTTCGCAACGCTGCAATTAACGGGGAGCTCGTACTTGAGTATCAACCGGTAATCAATCTGGTTACTGGCTCAGTCGAGGGTGCGGAGGCGCTCGTCCGCTGGCTCCACCCAACTCAGGGGATGCTGCAGCCTGCATCCTTCATTGAGATCGCCGAGGAGACCGGCGCTATCTCAGAGGTCGGCAACTTTGTCCTTAGGGAAGCGTGCAGCCAGTTGGGCAGGTGGATCAAGGATGGTGAAGTCAGCACTAATTTCACAGTCTCAGTAAACGTCTCAGCGCGGCAGTTCGAGGGATCGGGTCTAATTGAAGTTGTGCGCCAAGCACTCGCGTCATCCGGTCTTATTCCATCTCAGCTCGTGCTCGAGATAACTGAGGGCACGCTCATGGAGCCCACTTCAATTGAGGCACTTCGTGCACTCCATGATCTAGGCGTCCAGGTGGCGATCGACGATTTCGGAACTGGGTACTCATCGCTCTACTACTTAAAGCGCTTCCCTGTGGATATTGTCAAGATTGATAGGTCATTTGTAGATGGGCTTGGGCACGACCCAGATGACGAAGCGATCGTCTCAGCGGTACTGGGGCTAGGCCATGCTCTTGGGCTGCTCGTTGTTGCGGAGGGTGTAGAGAGCGAACTGCAGATGCAGGCTCTAAGCGCTCTCGGGTGTGACTCTGCGCAGGGATTCTTGATCTCTAGGCCTGTCCCGGCGTCAGCGATTCCGGTGATAGCAATTCCTTAGTTTCGCCGGCTTTAAGGCCCTAAGGCCCTCCATCCGGCGCAGATTAGATATGCCTTGGAAACATTCCTGTAACACTCCTTTATTACGGTAACCCCACCTACTTATTTACAACTTTATTTACAAGGTGGATTCGCGTGAAAATCAATGCAGGGGATACCGCTTGGGTATTGGTCTCAACCGCTCTTGTTCTTTTCATGACCCCGGGGCTTGCACTCTTCTACGGAGGAATGGTGAGGGCCAAGAACGTCCTCGGCATGTTGATGCAGAACTTCTTCTCAATGGGTCTAATTACAATCCTGTGGGCAGCGATTGGCTACTCGCTCGCATTTGGTGGAACCGGGCCATGGATCGGCAACTTCGATTTTGCATGGCTGCACAATGCGCACCTTGTTGCGCCCCCTGGTCTTCAACTAACAATTCCCCCGGCATTGTTTATGACTTACCAAATGATGTTTGCTGTTATCACCCCGGCGCTTATAACGGGTGCAATTGCAGACCGCATGCGTTTCTCGGCGTGGGCAATCTTCCTTGGAGTATGGGCAGTGCTTGTCTACTCACCTGTTGCTCATTGGGTATTCGCACCTGCTGGGTGGTTGTTTAAACGTGGTGCGCTCGACTTCGCCGGCGGAACTGTCGTGCATGTAAACGCTGGTGTTGCGGCGCTTGCCCTTGCCATCGTTCTTGGCAAGCGGCGCGGTTGGCCGAAGCACCCAATGCGCGCCCACAGCCTCCCGCTTACATTGCTAGGTACAGGCATACTTTGGTTTGGTTGGTTTGGTTTCAATGCCGGCTCCGCGCTCGCAGCAAACGGTGTCGCAGTGCAGGCATTCTTGAACACAACACTTGCAGCTGCAGCAGGAATGCTCGGTTGGTTGGTTGTGGAGCGACTTCGTTTCGGGCACTTCACAACTCTGGGAGCTGCATCAGGTGCGGTTGCAGGGCTAGTTGCGATTACTCCATGTGCAGGTTTCGTTGGGGGAATGGCCCCAATCATTATTGGAGCATTGACAGGGGCTGCATGCTTCTGGGCAGTGCATCTGAAGTTCCGATTTGGTTATGACGACTCGCTCGACGTTATTGGGGTGCACCTAGTAGGTGGAGTTCTGGGTTCTCTGCTGCTCGGACTCTTCGCAGATGCGAGCGTGAATGCTGCTGGGAGGGATGGGGTATTTGCTGGTGGAGGCTGGAGCCTTCTCGGGGAGCAGGCATTAGCAGTAGCTGTAACGGTTGTATTCTCCTTCGTCGTGACTCTCGCGATTGCTCTTGTGCTCAAGGCAGTTATGCCTGGTG
>WLHA01000088.1 GCA_009702955.1 Actinomycetota bacterium | reverse complement strand
GGGAGGCTCTACCGTCGAATTGCGCGTGACCAAGGCTCTTTCTTAATGGTTGCCGAGAAGGATGGGGAGATTCTTGCAATGGCCTCGAGTACAGAGAACCTTGGGCATCTGTACAGAGTCTTCATTCTGCGCGACGGGGTAATCGCTGCAGCGGGTGCCCTTTTTCCGATTATTCGATCCCTGCCGCGTGTTTTCGAGACTCTTAAGTACCCATCACAGGGCGGCTCTGATCTCGCCAAGACTCCCCTCCCCGAGGCAGAGATTCTTGCAGTTGCAGTTAGAGAAGGATCATCAGGGATCGGAGTCGGTCGCCAAATTATGGTTGCTGTGATTGCAGAGTTCACACGCAGAGGCGTCGAGAGTTTCAAAGTTATTACTAGCTCTGATAATGCAGCCGCTCTGGCTCTCTACCGGTCTGTAGGTTTTCGTGATACCGCGGCACTAGAGGTGCACGAAGGCACAGAATCACTGGCGCTTGTGTGGGGAGCTTCGTGAGCCCGTTGATCGGACTCGTAACTGCGTTCTTGGTCACGTGCGCGTTGACCCCCGTCGCTATTCGCGTCGCGCATCGCACCGGCATGGTCGATAGGCCTGGTGCTCTAAAAGTTCAGAGCACCCCGGTTGCTTACCTCGGCGGGGTTGCAGTCTTCGCTGGCGTATTTGGAGCCCTCGCTACGACAACTCCACGCTTACTCATCCCGCTTGCTCTCGCTCTCCTACTAGGGCTATTTGATGACCGCCTAGATATTCCACCTCGTATTCGTGTTCTCGGCGAGGCTGTAATCGCTCTAATCGGCGGGGCATTAGTACCGGCTGGGAGCGGCGCTATAGGTGTGGCAATTACCGCTGTCCTCATTCTCGGTCTTCTAAACGCGGTGAACCTCTTGGATGGCCTAGACGGTCTTGCCTCTGGCGTCTGCTCTGCCTCCGCAATTGGCTTTGCCTTCATATCTGAAGACCCGAGATTGCTGGCGTTATCGCTTCTAGGGGCACTAATTGGATTCTTGGTATTCAATCGTCCGCCAGCACAGATCTATTTAGGCGACGCCGGCGCATACCTAATAGGCGTGGCGCTAGCGATCCTTGCGGCCCTCAGCCTCAGCTCAGGTGATGGCACATCCACGAGCGTCGCTATATGGGCAGCGCTTCCCCTAATCGTTGCGGTGCCGATTCTCGACACCCTGGTTGCAATTGCTCGAAGGCTTAGGGCTGGGAAACCCATCTTCTCTGGGGATCGAAGCCACATATATGACCAATTATGCGATCGCGGCATCCCTGCGAAGCGCGTTCTAGTAATTATGGTCTTGGCCCAATGCGTCTTAGCGCTCCTAGGAATACTCGCCTCACGCCTGAGCAGCACCGCAAGTGTGTCCGTGATGCTCCTAAGCGCCGGTATCCTCATTGCGATCACGGTAAGGGCTGGGTTCCTAACCACAGACGGAGGACCATAAGTGAAGAAGCTCGCAGTACTCGGCGGCGAAAAGTCATTCCCTGATGGCGTCGCGTTTGTGCGCCCTCCCGCGCCACCGTTGGAGGAAGTAGTAGCACGCCTTGCCCCTTCATACTCCCAAGGCTCCCTAACCAATGGACCTCTAGTGCGAGAGTTAGAGGACTCGGTTGCAGAGCGACTCGGTGTACGAAATGTTGTCGCAGTCTCATCATGCACAACAGGCTTGATGCTCTCCGTTGCAGGGCTTGCTCAATTTGGAGAGATTAACGGTCCGGTCATCATGCCGTCGTTTACATTCTCTGCCGGCCCTCATGCAGTCGCGTGGAGCAACCTCGGCGTGCGCTTCGTCGAGTGCGATCCATTAAGTTTTCAAATCGACCTTGCTCACACCTCGATGCATCTTGAGGGCGCAGGCGCAATTATGGCCACGCATATCTTCGGTGCACCGTGCAGACCAGAGCAGGTAGAGGCAATGGGCAAGAGCGCTGGCATTCCAGTGCTCTTTGATGCCGCTCATGGTTTTGGCGCTCTTCGCAATGGGCGCCCGCTCGGAGGATTCGGTGAGGTTGAGGTATTCAGCATGACCCCGACAAAACCTCTAGTCGCAGGTGAGGGCGGTCTTGTCTGCACCGATAGAGACGACCTCGCTGAGTATCTGCGCCTCGCACGCGAGTACGGCAACCCCGGCAACTACAACACTCGTTTTATTGGCTTAAACGGTCGTCTATCTGAGATGCATGCAGCCATTGCCCTGGCCTCAATTTCACATATTGATGAGCACCTCGAGACGCGCAGGCGCCTTGCCGGGAGATATGCAGATGGAATCCTCGCAATCCCAGGGGTCAGGACTCAAGCGGTAGATAGTGAAGATCTATCTACCTATAAAGACTTTACGATCGCAATAGACGCCGGAGATTTCGGTGTTAGCCGCGACCAACTTGTGACAGCCTTAAGCGCTGAAGGGATCGATACGCGCAATTATTTTGATCCCCCTGTGCACAGACAGGATTCACATGCCTTGCGTTCTCCATCTGACCTTCCGGTAACAGATGCTGTCTCAAAGACAGTTGTGAGTCTCCCGCTCTACCCGGCGCTAACCGACGACGTGGTCGATCAAATTGTTGAGATCATCGCGAGTGTGGGGCAGAGCGCAGAGAGCCTTCTTTAGCACCGCTTATTTTGCGGCACTCAATTGCGCGCGCTTTCGCGCGGATCGCGAGATGCGCCGCCTTCCCAATGGAAGCGCCAACCCAACGAATACCCCGGCGGCGAGCGCTGGCACTAAACGGATAATCGCCTCTCCGGCACCAAACGCCATCCCCGCAACGCGCGATGCCCACATGGCAAGAATCAACTGTGCCGCAAGAATCGCGAGAGCTCTACGTGTTCGGTTCCAGCCGAGTTCAAATCGAAACCAAACTCGAAGCCGGTGACCAATAGGGATCGTTGCAAACAGCGCAAGCGCCCCAACTGAACCCACGATGGAACCAGGCCTCGCCCAACCTTCGTGCACTGCCACCCAGAGCAGTAGACCAACAGCAGCGGCGGCGCCACCCTCCCCTAGGCGAGCAAGTCGGAAAGGGAGCCCGAGCAGAGCAAGGGGAATGGCGACCCCAAGCAGGACAAGCATGAGTTCGGTATCTGGAACCGTTGAGTAGACCGCTCCAATTGTGAAGAGCCACATGACTGGACCGAGCCCAAGTCGACCTAGGTCCCGGTCGGTCTCAGCAGCTAGTGGCCCGAGTATTGCGGTTCCAAAGATAATTAGCCAAGGAACCCAGCTCGGCCCGAAGAAGGTCTGCCCGGCTACGAGTCGCCAAGCACCTGGTAGGGCGAGAATCATTCCAGCTGGCAGCGGTGCCGGGGTTAACCCCGCTATAGCGACCCCTAGCCAAACAAGAGCCAGCCCAAGCAATACCCCACTCGGCACAGCGGGGATATTTCCCCCAGCCTTCACCATCGGCGGCAAGGACCTCTGCAGAGCATCTAGGGCCATTATCGAGGCAACCACGAATGCCGGACCGACTAGCCCAGGGAGTCTGCTCGGGGAGGCTCGAATACGGAGCCTTCTAAGCCATCTTCTCCCAACAGCCGAGCGGAGCCATACGGCAATCAGCGCCAGAACCCCAGCGCCGGCAGCAGCTACTAGCCCCCTAAGCGCCCCAATATGGAGCTCAGGGGCCTCGAGTGCAGTTCTAATTGGATCAAACATTGGCCCCACCAACCTCAGGCTTAACTCATTATTTGACGCTTCGTAGCATCGTATTCACTCGCGGTGAAATTAGGTCTTGCGCTCACGGTTTCTTGCGGTGAGAATAGACGCAGTTTCTAGGGGGACCGGGCAGTCCGCTTTGATTTGGTTTCGTTATTGATTCCAAGTTAAGTCGGATCCCCTTCCGGGAAGTGTTATCGGGGGGAGTTGAGTATGGCATTGGTCTCATCATCAATTGTGCCCGCGCGACTGCGGTCAAAGAGAAGTCTGAGAATCATCACTGATAGCGCGGCATGGGTATTCGCTCTATATGCAGCGGTATTGCTTCGCCTTGATTTCGACATGACCCGTGTTGAGGCATTTCGCGTTGCGGCGCTTATCCCTCTTGCCTGGGGTCTTCAGTTTCTATTTGGCTGGCTATTCGGGCTCTACCGAGGCTTCTGGATCAACGGGTCTTTCGACGAAGTGGCGGCCCTTGCCCGAACAATTGGAGCAGTCACCGGGGTTCTATTCATCTACGACATCGTCATCCCCGGCACTCGACCTGCACCCGCTAGCGCAATCATTGCTGCGGGATTCCTAGCCCTCGTTGGAGCAGGCGGGGTGCGTTACGTCGCTCGACACGCAATTGACCGACGCCGCCGCTCACGAGATGAAGGCCTCCCGCGCGCAATCATCTTTGGAACCGGGGAGTGTGGAGTTCGCATGATCAACTCCTTGCTCTTTGAGGACTCCAGCCCCTGCATCCCTGTCGCACTTCTCGACGATGACCGCGAGAAGCAGAACCTCACCGTTAAGGGCCTTCGCGTCATCGGCGGGCGTGCCTCGATGTTTGAGGCCGCTAGGCGCTTCAACGCGAGTGTGTTGGTAATCGCAATCCCAACCGCCGAGGGTTCGACGATTCGTGAGCTCACAGCTCTGGCCGATCTCGCCGAGCTCGAGGTGTTAGTAGTTCCTCCTGTCACTGAGCTATTCGGTGGCCAGGTGCGCGCTACTGACCTGCGCGAGCCAACCGAGGCCGACCTTCTCGGTCGACGCATCATCGAGACCGACCTTGAGCAAGCGGCCTCCTACCTGCAAGATCGTGTTGTTCTTGTAACCGGAGCTGGAGGGTCAATCGGCTCAGAGCTATGCAGGCAGATATCACGCTTTGGGCCACGACGACTCGTGATGCTCGACAGAGACGAGTCCGGACTCCACCAGGTACAGCTTTCACTAGAGGGCCGGGCGCTGCTCGATTCTCCAGACCTTGTGCTCCTAGACATTCGAGACCGTGATCGCGTTGCAGAGTTGTTCGGCGAGATTCGCCCAGACGTCGTCTTCCACGCTGCAGCGCTCAAGCACCTACCGCTCCTTCAGGCCCATCCAGTAGAGGCACTTAAATCCAACGTATGGGGATCTCTCTCTGTGCTTGATGCCGCTGCCGCTGCTGGCGTCACACGCTTTGTAAACATCTCTACCGATAAAGCCGCCAACGCATGCAGCATCCTTGGTTACTCCAAACGCATAGCCGAGGGCCTCACCTCATACTTTGGGCTGCGTCACCCTGGTACTTACCTAAGTGTTCGCTTCGGGAATGTTCTCGGCAGCAGAGGATCAGTGCTCACAGCCTTCAGAGCTCAGATTGAGGCTGGAGGACCGGTCACGGTTACACATCCAGATGTAACCCGCTACTTCATGACCATTGAGGAAGCAGTTCAATTAGTAATCCAAGCCGGAGCTATCGGTCACGATGGCGAGGCGCTTGTACTCGACATGGGCGAGCCCGTAAAGATCTCGGATGTAGCACGCAGGCTCTGCGCCAATCATGTACCAGAGATTCCGATTGTCTTCACCGGACTGCGCCCAGGCGAGAAGATGCATGAGGAGCTCTTCGCAGATGGAGAGGCCTCCCACCAGTCTGATCACGAATTAATTCGCTATGTCAGGGTCCCCGATCTAGACCCAACATTTGTGCGTGACGTCGATGCAAAGGTAAGCGGCAAAGACATGGCCTCGCTACTTGAGTTCCTTGCCCGCACAATGACCGTTGCACTCGGTGATGATCCAGTGCCGAGCGATGTCTTCGAGGCTCCAAGGGTCGATCGAGTAGCGGACGGCGCACTGTAAAGGTATTTAGGCCTCAAAATACCGCCTAATCTCATGCCTGTGAAAATTCTTATCACCGGCGGAGCCGGATTCATTGGCTCTAACCTCGCAGATGCATTACTCGCACGCGGAGACTCAGTTCGCATACTCGATGATCTATCGACAGGGTTCAAAGAGAACGTTCCAGACGGAG
>WLHA01000087.1 GCA_009702955.1 Actinomycetota bacterium | reverse complement strand
TCGCCTCTGCAAGCATCTCTCGCCCGGTCTGGCGTGCTTGTTCAATCTCGCTCTCGCTCTCAATACGCGCGCGCTCACGGACCTCTGCTGCATCGCGCTCAGCGGTCTCGAGAGTTGAAGTAGCCGCGGCCGTTGCGCCAGATTGAATCCCAGCAGAGGTCTCCTCGGCCGCAGCAATCTGCGCAGTCGAGATCTCGTTGGCGGTATTTACTTGAGTAGCTGCATCCTCCTCGGCTGCGTCGCGCATGCTCTTTGATTGCTCCTCGGCATCTTTGAGTATCGCTGCTGCTCGCTCCTCTGAGCGCGTGCGAATATCCTCCGCTGCACTCTGAGCTGAACGCAGGACCCGTGCTGTCTCCTCGCCAAGAGCAGTTAGAAGTTCCTGGTCTGTCGGGGCCTTCGGGCTGCGAAGTTGCTCCTCTAAGGACTCGATTCGAGACCTGAGAGAATCCTCGCGCTCAGAGATAGCTGCCACCTCTTCGGCGACGCGGCTTAGGAACGAACGCACCTCGGGCTCGGAGACTCCGCGTACGGCCTTCGCGAATGAACGCGACGCGATCTCATCGGGGGTCAATTTTGGACTGCTCGACACCGCGAGCCGGCGAACATCACCGCCTGCCACTACACACCTCCACCTTGTACGAGATACCGAAAGCTTCTTCTGAAACCAGAGTTGCCAATGTTACGGGTGTTAGGACCCCAATGCGAGTGACCATCGCGGAATTTGCCCCGGAAATCCCCTGCCTACGCCGAGATATGGCCCCCGAGTTCAGGCCCAACTCGCTACAGGGCAGGGGCTGGATCTGAGATTGCTCTAGGCGGAATCCGCCCGCCCCCATTATGCGAGAGAACAATTAGTGCATCCTCGAGGCTCTCGACCCCCAAGATGCGCATACCGTCACACTTGAGGCCGCTCGCATCCTTCTCCTCGCCCACCGGAACAATCATCAAGTGCGCACCGGCTGAGCAAGCCGCCACACTCTTCTGACGAACCCCACCCACAGCCCCAACCACACCATCGGCCGAGATCGTGCCTGTTACAGCTACATCTCGCCTACCGGGCAAGGAGCCTGGCGTCATCTTGTCGAGAATTGCCAAAGCAAATGAAAGACCCGCGCTTGGACCGCTAACTGGACCTGGATCTATTGAGATATCGACTGGAAACTCGTACTTAAGATCTTTCGTAGCCGGAGCGATCCCGATAAAGGGCTTGCCCTTTAGCTCTCCTGACTCAGCCAAGCGCGACTCCACCTTTATTGCAATCTCCCTAGTTGGAGAAGTAGCGCTCCTCTGTCGAATCCTGCGAGTTACCTGAAAGACAAACTCGGTTCCAGCAGGGCGTGCCTGGATCGCCTCTCCAACCTCTTCGGCGCGCTGAATCTGCTCTGAGTTGATTGCAGTTATCAAGTCTCCGACACGCAGTTTGCCCTCGGACGGGCTGCTCGGTGTAACTGCTACAACGACCGCACCACTTCCAGTTACCGGGACTTCATAACCTAGGTAACGCAGCGCTGCAGCCTTTGCATCCTCCTGCGACTCAGTCATCAACATCTCGTTAAACGCTAGATCCTGCTTCGGTGTGCTCCCGCCCAAGTACTTGACCTCATCAACCACGGTGTCCTCTGAGGAGAGGGAAGCCTGTAAATATCGCCAGACATTTGGACGCTGATTTGAGACAGAGACGGTTAAGAAGAGCAGATCAGACCGAGTCGGAAATGTGCGTGCACCCTTAATCTCCACAATCGGAGCAACCGGCGTTGCACCGCCAGGCGAGAAGATCACATACGGGAGCCGGATAACTGTTCCAAGGAACAGAACCACCAAAGTGAGTGGGATTAAGAGGAATCCACAGATAGCCAATACGCGACCCGCCCTGCGGCGAGGCTTGGGCGCTATCGGATGCTCCTGATTCGGGGGTGGTGGCCACGAGGCTGCGATCTCGGGATGGCTACCTAACCCTGCTGAAGGGGCGGCATCGCTCTCTGTCGGTGTATCGCTTGGAGGCTCCATGAAGATCCAAAGCATCGCACGAAAATTAAAGCCAAGCATGCCGCAGCGCAGCGAATATTAAAAAGGCCGAATATTTGAATGAAAGAGCGTCCATTCAATGACTTGTTCGTGACCGCGCTGGGCTGGCAAATAAGGTTGGGTGCGCAGGGCATTGGACTATCAGAGACCGAACTACACAGGAGACATGATCCAAAACAACTCGGATAGCCCATCTATTTCAGGCGAGACCGATTCGATCGTCGAGCACCCGCTCAACGTAACTCGCCTTGAGGTGACGCGCCTTGGATTCAACACTTCGCTCTCTTCGGAGCAGCGCGCAGTATTGCTCAGCGCTATTGGAGACCCTGATGATCGGGTACGTGCCGGAGCGCTTGGGGCATTAGTTCGCCTCTCGGGTAAAGAAGCAGACCAAGCAGTCATTGAACCAGCAGAGGTTGAGGCGGCGTGGCGTGCTGCGCAGGTGGATCAGAGCCCCAACGTGCGAAGGCGCGCAGCCGAGCTCGCCCCCAAAGTCCGCGATCTGCTCATCGTGCTTGTTATTGAGCTTGCCGAGGACTCCGATGAAACAGTTGCTGAGGCAGCAGCCTGGGCACTCGGTGAGATGGTCGGCGAGCAATATCAGAGGGAAGACACAGCCCTAGCTGACGCGACGCTAGAGAGGCTCGCGATCAGCCATAAGGACGCTCTTGTTCGCGAGGCATGTGTTGCAGCCCTCGGCGCACGCGAAGTCGGGCTCTCTACCATCCTTGCTGCGTGTAGTGATAAGCCTGCTGTGAGGCGCCGAGCCGTATTGGCGCTATCTCCGTTTGAGGGGCCCGAGGTTGATGCAGCTTTACAAAATGCACTCACAGACCGCGACTGGCAGGTTCGACAAGCCGCTGAGGATCTTCTCGGTATTGATGCAGAGCGGCAAGGCAAGGACGATGGCGACGACGGAGCCGACGAAGATGCCAGCCAAGATGCCGACCAACTCGGCGGCTAGCAGGATTTAGCGAATCAGGTTCGGGCGTTCCCCATAAACATGTCCTTGAGAAGATCGAAGGACTCGAGGCATCGCCCAGCTCCCTCAACAACACACTCAAGCGGAGCATCAACTAAGCGCACCGGAAGAGATGTCTCCTTCGCAATACGTAGATCAAGGCCGCGGAGCATTCCTCCTCCACCAACGAGATTGATCCCGTTCAAAATTAAGTCTTGCGCCAATTCAGGCGGGGTCTGACCAAGTGCGGAGATAACCGCATCGCAGATAGCGCGTACCTGCTCCTCAATCGCCTCGCGTACCTCCTCGGGGGTGAGCACGATCGTCTTTGGCAATCCAGAGGCAAGGTCGCGCCCGCGTACTTCAGCGCGAAACTCGTTCGGGGTTGGGAATGCTGAACCGATTGCCAACTTGATCTCTTCTGCCGTGCGCTCCCCGATTGCGATTCCATACTCGCGCCGCACAAACGCTTGGATCGCTGCATCGATATCGAACGAGCCGACTCGCACTGCTTCTAGAGCGACAATTCCGCCTAGCGAGATCACTGCCACCTCGGTGGTGCCTCCACCAACGTCAATGACCATGTTGCCGAGAGGCTCATGAATCTGCAGCCCTGCACCAATGGCCGCTGCCATCGGCTGCTCTATGAGATAAGTGGCAGCCGCTCCAGCACGTCGTGCTGCCTCTAATACCGCACGCTGCTCGACGTGCGTGATCGCTGAGGGAACACAGATCAGAACGCGCGCTCTATAGATACGCGAGACTCCTGCACGTTGAAATAACAGGCGAATCATGCGCTGGGTAATGTCGAAATCAGTAATGGCACCGCCCCGAAGCGGCCTCACTGCAACTATGTATCCAGGGGTTCGACCGATCATCTGCCAAGCATCGTGCCCCATCGCAAGCACATCTTGGGTGCGCGAGTTGAGTGCAATAACCGTTGGCTCGTTGAGGATAATTCCCTGCCCGCGCGCGTAAACAAGGGTGTTGGCCGTTCCAAGATCAATCGCTAAGTCTCTTGCCATGTCACTTGTCCTTGTGGTGTCTGAACAATGAAGTCTTCGGACGAGGAGCGAGAGCCTCTCGACGCTTCTCGAAGTCGTTGATCCCGTGGTGTAGTCCGCTTGGACCACGATGACGGATCACAACAATTGTTACTCCAACAATGATTGCAACTGCGATGAAAACTAAATAGATCACGAGGCTACGTTCTGAGTACGTCTTTTGTTGCTGCCTATTTGGCTGGCATCTTGACTGGCATCTTGACTCTCGCGGGCTTCGATCGCTGCGCTCTGAATGGCTTGAGCATCTAGGCCCCAGTCGGATCCACCGCTCCAGTCTTCGCGCTTCCAGATCGGTGCGGTTACTTTGAGTGTGTCTATACAGAATCGTGCTGCCTCGAAGGCCGCGTCTCTATGCGGCGAGCTAACGACTACGACGACAGCAGTCTCCCCTACCTCTAGAACCCCTGTGCGGTGAAGAATTGCTACCCGCTTTATCTCCGCCCACCGGATGCGCGCCTCGTTAGTTAGCTCGGTGAAGACTCTGAGAACCTGATCCTCATAGGCCTCGTACTCGAGAGCAGTCACGCCATCACGATCAATCGAGTGGTCTCGCGCGACACCCAGAAAACTCACAACTGCTCCGCTATCTGGCGTGGATGCCCACGCGGTTGCAGTCTCACTTGGGAGGGGGTCGCCCGAGATTGCGAGCCATACATCTCGGTTAGTTGGGGGCTGCACATCGGCCATTGTAGGGAATGGGGGCGCGACCGCTCGGGGGCAGGGGGTCGGTACACTGCCGCGTCATGCCTTGGAAGACACCAAACCCAGGCTCCGAGTGGGCTAATGGAGAGAATCCCGAGCCAGCAGGCGGGGATTCCGAGCCAGCGAGAGCATGGATGCACCCGTCCGAGCTCGGACAACGTTTCGATGCTGGGAGCTCCAAGGATCTGGCGAGCGAGACGCAGCAGAGTTCACCCTCCGATCGCGGCGATCAGGCCGACCGAGGGTCTAGCGGCGGATTCGTGGGCCGAGTCGCGGTTAGCTGCGCGGTATTGAGCATCGCACTCGGCGTATTCGCGCTAGGTAGATACACATCGTTGCCTACATCTTTGCGATCCGATCGAGCGCCACAACGAGAGCGTGCAGCAGAGTCTCGATCAGGCACGACCGCGAAGGTTGGCGATGATCAAGGTGGTCGCGGCGCCTCGTTGGGGAGCTCGATAGCAGCAGTTCAGATCCATCAAGGTGAAGCGGTCTCCACAATCTCTGGAATATGCGTCAAAGGCGGGATCGTGACCGCGTCAGACTCCGTATCTCAAGATGGGGTTCAATTAAATGGCGCTCAAATAACTGTCGAACAAATAACTCTCTCCCGAGAATCGCTTCAGGAAGACGACCAAAAAGACAATCAAAAAGACAACCGAAAAGACAACCAAACTGCTACTCAGCATGCAGTCAACGTCAGTTCAGTCGATGAAGTGTCCGGGCTCGCGTACCTCACTGGTTACCGATGCCCGGAGTCTCAACTCTCTATGGAGCAGGCGAAAAGGTGGCGCTCCGGTGAGGCGCTTCTCATCGCTGCTCGACCAGATCAAGAGGTCCTCTCCGCTCAAGTACGCGCTCAGGTATTTAGCGAAGGCGGAGTGTTGGCGAACACAGCATTTGGGAGAACAGGTGATGCAGTTCTGATTCCAATGTTGGAGGCAGGTTCGAAGCACACTGGATCTGTAACCCACCCGAGCGCTATCGGAGCTGCGCTTGTTAATTCGAGCGGCGAATTCATGGGCGTTGTAATCGCAGAGGTAAACGGTTCGTACTTAGCGATCCCATCCTCGATGGCGCGCAGAGTGATCTCCCAATTCATAAACGGCAAGAAAGTTGAGGCCGGATGGCTCGGCCTTGAACTCGATACCGACTCCAAGGTGCTAGCAGTCTCACCCGGCTCACCAGCCCAGGGGGCGGGGATTCTCGTGGGCGAGCAGATCTACGCCACGGATGGCACACGCACCGCCGGGGTCGAGGCACTG
>WLHA01000086.1 GCA_009702955.1 Actinomycetota bacterium | reverse complement strand
CGAGTAGACCAAGGCGACTCCGGGCGCTTCGTTGAGAATCTTCTCGGAATACGCCTCGATCGCGATGCAGTACTACTTGGGCAGAGTTTCTGCTCAGGCATTGTTGAGAGGGTTGGCTATTCGGGGCTCCACCAGCTGTGGGAATCAGAGAGCATGCTCCCAACGCCGAGCGAGCTCGAGGCCCCAGGACTCTGGCTGGCTCGCATTGAGTTGCCAGAGGACCCTTCCGCTTAATCCCGGCCCGTTAATCCCCGAGC
This sequence comes from Actinomycetota bacterium, assembly GCA_009702955.1. Classification (GTDB taxonomy): domain Bacteria; phylum Actinomycetota; class Acidimicrobiia; order IMCC26256; family IMCC26256; genus IMCC26256. The sequence goes on along the minus strand of WLHA01000086.1, from coordinate 5,829 downwards.
TTTAAAGCAGGAGCGTTAGAGAGCGTTAGAGCAGAAGCGTTACCGCAGAGCCTCAACCTCTTGCACCCCTCGCAGCACCTGACCATTTAACAGATATGAAGGGGTGCCTGTGATCCCGAGCATCATCGCTTCTTCTAACGCATCCACAATGGCATCCAAATAACGCTGCTGAGTCATCTCTGTTAGCACCGTTGCTGCGTCGAGCCCAACGTCGTTGATCAAGGTGTGAAGAACATCGCTTCTCCCGAGATCCAGCCCTTCTTCCCAAGCAGCAGCGAAGAGGCGTTCGTGTAGCTCCGCGTGCTTTCCCTGTGACCGCGCTACCTCGGCAGCCAAGAGTGCAGGGCGTGAACTCCAGACTCGATCAGATGCCCGGAGAGTTAAACCATCCTCTGATGCAAGCGCTTTTAAGAATCCATGCTTACCGCGTGGGCGCTCGAATCCGCCTGCAGGTATCTCTGGGTGAAGCTCATAGGCCCTCCACTCAACCTCACCACTTTCGCTACTGTCACTAGTCAGTGGGCGCGCAACCAAAAGGCGCTTAAAACCGATGTACGCAAACGGGCAGGCGTAGTCAGACCAGGAAATAATCTTCATGTTGCTATCCGCGTGTCCGCCCTGACTCTGGTCTCGAGTCGTCATCAAAATCGTCCCCCGAAATTTCGTCGTCGTCCGAATAGGGGTCGCTCTCAACAGCGCGACCGTCGTTCTCAATGGTTTCATCCACGTGCTCGACTCGACCGGCCCACGCGCCACGAGTTCGGAGCGATCCGATATACGTTGCGGTAGCGAACGCTAGACCTAATCCCAGCGCGAAATAACCCTCACGTTCGGTTAATAGATCAAGCAAAGCAACAGGGATTAAAGCCCCGACTACCCATGCCAACTGGAAGCGCGTCTCAAAACGAGCAAACGCTCTTCCGCGTAAGTGCTCGGGTCCGTCGCGCTGCAGAAGACTGTCGAATGCAATCCGCCCGCACTGTGAAGCGAGCGCAATTACCAAAACGATTAGCAGTGTCGAGAAACGCTGTGGGTACCGTGCGGCTATCAACGCCATTACTGCAGCAGCGAGCAATGTGGTTGAGAGTATGACCTCTTCTCTGACTCTGCGCCGGGCAAGTGGAGCAATGAGTACCCCAATTAGTCCCCCTACCGCACTCGCAGCCAACACTGCACCAAAAAACCACTTCGCCTCGTTGCTAGACCGGAGGTGAAACGCTAGAAAGAATGCAAGGAACCCAACTGAACCGCGCATGATGGTCATCGCGCTACCAGCGAAGATGATGCTTGGAGCGTGTAGTTCAACAACCTCCTCTTGGGTCTCAGGGGCGGTTGAGGCCTTCGCCTTTGGAATACGAAGCGCCAAAAACCCGCCGAGAAGAAACATCACGGCCCCGAAACGGAGCGACCAAGGAGCCCCTAATACTGCGATGACCCCTGCGCCAAGAACGCCGCCTACGGTGCTTGCAACCACACCAATTAATGCGAGACGAGAGTTTGCATCGACTAACGCATCATCAGATTTAACGACTGCGGGTACCAGCGAGGCTTTTGCAACTGTGTGGCCTTTCGCAAGCACCAACGCCAAGAATGCCAACGGATACAGATAGAGCGTGTCGAGTTGCCCAGCCATCAAGTAGCAGGTAAGTGCACGCCCGAATAGGCCGATGGCCATCAAGGTTCGGCGCCCAGCCTTTGATCGGTCGAGTGCCGGACCGATAATTGGGGCAACGACTGCAAACGGCGCCATCGTCAGGAGCAGGTAGAGCAGAACCTGAGAGCGCGACTTGTAAATATCCTGACTGAAAAATATGGACCCAGCTAGGGAGACCGTAAGAAGCGCGTCACCAAATGAACTCACACCCTGGACCACTGCGAGTCGGCCGAAATCATTGAGCGCGTAGGTTTTTGGGTCACGATGAAGCACAGTGCTCTCCACGGTAGCCCCCATCTAGGGCTTAGGCGGGTGCTACTTGGCCTCTTGTTCACCTTCTATCCACCGGAGGGGGCACGTCTCGCTGCCAAACCGCAACATGGGCTGTTTAACCTGTTCTACATGCGCTCGTGGGCCTTCTCTTTTAGGGTCGGCAGCACGCCAGCGCAGCCCAGCGGAACTTTCCCCCCATCCGCTGGACCGCCTGTCGGCCGGGGCGCCCAAGCCCTCGCGGCTCCCCGGCCCGACTCGCGGGGACTCCCGTCCAGATTGACAGGGCTAGCCCCTCTACGAAGCCCCAATTCTCGGATAGGTAGCATCAACCCCATGGAGCCCGAGATCAACCCATCCGCTAGTAGCCAACGCCTTCTAAATCGAGAGCTCTCATGGCTTGATTTCAACGAACGTGTTCTTGCACTCGCGGAGGACTCCGACCGGCCGCTCCTCGAACGAGCCAAGTTTCTCGCGATCTTCTCTACCAACCTCGACGAATTTTTTCAGGTTCGCGTATCTGGTCTGAGGGAGCAAATGCAGGCCGGTATCCGAACTCGCTCTGCAGATGGAATGGACCCGCTAGCTCAGTTGCAAGCAATCAGAGTGCGCGTGAACGAGTTGGTTACCCGCCAGTCCAAGGTCTTTACAGGCGAGATTGTTGACGCACTATCTGACGAGCAAATTCTCTTCCCAGAATGGGAGACCCTCGACGAGCAAGACCGAGCCGAGCTAGAGGCGCTCTTCCGCATCCGCATTTACCCTGTACTCACTCCATTGGCAGTGGACCCCGCTCATCCCTTCCCCTTCATCTCGAATCTCTCGCTAAACCTTGCGGTAACTGTCCACGATCCAGCAAGCGGAGAGCAGCAGTTCGCTCGCATAAAGATTCCGTCAAACCTTCCAAGATTTATTGGCCTGAAAGATGGCCATAGATTCATACCTATTGAAGAACTCATCTCGCGCAATCTCGCCGAGCTCTTCTTCGGTATGCAGATAATTGGTTGCCAAGCATTCCGCGTAACGCGCGATGCAGATTTTGAACTTGAGGATGAAGCCGCTGATTTGATTGAGGCGATAGAGAGCGTATTGGTCCAACGCAAGCGATCCGGAGACGTAGTGCGCCTTGAGGTAGGCGCAGATATGCCGTCCGATGTGCTTGACATGCTCTGCCGCGAGCTTGAATTTCCCCTACATGAGGTGAATATCGTCAATGGTCCCCTTGACCTATCGGGCCTCTCAACGATCTACAAACTTGATCGACCCGAGCTCAAGGATGAGCCTTGGACCCCAATCACACCTGCGCCGCTATTACGCGCAGAGGGAACCGCTGACATATTTCGAACTCTCCGCAGCCGAGACATCCTCGTGCACCACCCTTATGAATCTTTTGCTGGTTCAGTTGAGGCATTCGTGGAGCAGGCCGCGCGCGATCCGAAGGTTCTCGCAATCAAGCAGACCCTCTATCGCGCAGGTGGGCCAGAGAGCACAATCGTCAACGCTTTGGTTCGTGCCGCTGATGCCGGCAAACAAGTAGTTGCACTCGTGGAGCTAAAAGCCCGTTTCGACGAGCAGACAAACGTGGATCGCGCTCGCGACCTCGAGGAAGCTGGCGTTCATGTCGTCTACGGACTCGTCGGCTTAAAGACTCACACCAAGGTCCTGCTCATCGTGCGCGAAGAGCCTGACGGGCTTCGTCGCTACTGCCATATCGGTACCGGCAACTACAACGCTGTCACCGCAGGCCTCTACGAAGACATCGGACTTCTAACTGCCGACCCAGAGATTGGCGAGGACCTAACGGACCTCTTCAACCACCTAACTGGCTATGCGCGCGGCAAGACATACCGCAAGCTGCTTGTTGCTCCGAATTCCCTAAGAAGCGGCATGATCGAGCGAATTCGCGCTCAGGGAGCGCTTGGGGCGAACGGTTACATCATGATGAAAATGAATAGCCTCGTAGACCCAGAGATCATCGATGAGCTATACGCCGCAGCAACAGCTGGCACCAAGATTGACTTAATTGTCCGGGGAATCTGCTGCCTTCGCCCTGGGGTGCCGGGCCTCTCGGAGGGCATTCATGTTCGCTCTGTCGTTGGAAGATTCTTGGAGCACTCGCGCATCTACAAATTTGGTGCTGACCCTACAAGCGCCGAGTACCTAATTGGATCTGCCGACATGATGCCGCGCAACCTAGACAGGAGAGTTGAGGCAATCACACCGATAACCGACCCGCGACTCTGCGCACGTCTGGAGGAGATCCTCACAATCGAGCTCGATGACGATGTATTGGCGTGGTCACTCGGAGCAGATGGCGACTGGAGCAAGGTTCCCACCACACGAGGTGTAGATACCCACGCAACACTCGGTCAAAGAACTCGACAAAGATCTCTTACGTCATGAAGCCAACTGTCGACATCGTTAGGGCAGCAGGTGGAGTAGTACTGCGCGAGGTTGACGGCAAGACTCAAGTAGTAGTCGTGCATCGTCCGCGCTACAACGACTGGAGCCTCCCTAAGGGCAAGTCTGAAGCTGGCGAGACCGACGAAGAGACCGCCGTGAGAGAGGTCGAGGAAGAGACTGGATGGAGGGCAGAGATAGAGGCCACCCTTCCGTCCTTTGAGTACAGAGACCAAAAGGGGCGACCCAAGATCGTTATTTGGTTCTTAATGCGCGCGACCGTTGAGAGCGGCTTTACTCCAGATGAAGAAGTCGACGAAGTGCGGTGGTTGGGATTCGAGGAAGCAGACCAGCTACTCACCTACAGCATGGACCGTGACCTCCTAAGTGGGGCTCGGCCATGAACATTTCCCACACCGTCTATGTAGTGCGCCATGCGAGAGCTGGAAGCAGAAGTTCTTGGGATGGGACCGACGATCGTTTACGCCCGCTAAACGGCAGAGGTCAACGCCAAGCACTTGCATTAGCGACAGTGCTCAGCCCCCTAGTTAAGACTGTGCACTCGAGTCCTTACCTTCGATGCGTCGAGACCGTCGCTCCTCTCGCGACGATTATCGGTGCCGATGTAGACATCCTCGACTCCCTCTCCGAGGGTGAGTCTTGGAGAGATGCGCTCTCCTTAATCGAGGCAACAAGTGGCCCAACAGTTTTCTGCACGCATGGTGACGTTCTTGGAGACCTAATTAATGCTCTCGAGGAGCAAGGCGTAACAATCTCCGGATACGGCATAGAGAAAGCGTGCACCTGGTCGCTTACTGTTTCGAGGGGCGCCGTCGCGAGTGCCAGATACGCTCCACCACCAGAGGCTTGATGAAACGCTCATTGAATATCCTTGTAACAAATGATGATGGAGTCGACTCCAAAGGGATTTACGCGCTTGCGCGAGCGCTCTATGAGGCTGGGCACAGAATCACTGTTGTCGCGCCGAGCCGAGACTGGAGTGGCGCTGGAGCATCCATCGGCCCCATACATCTCAACGAACCAATCCCGGTTACAAGTCATGTCTGGGATGAGTTCGAGGGCGTAGACGTATACGCGATCGATCGACCACCCGCTACCGGAGTCTGGGCCGCTTGCCTTGGAGCGTTCGGAGTGATCCCTGACCTAATCGCATCCGGCATTAACCCCGGCGCTAATACTGGCCACCTCACGCTCCACTCAGGGACCGTCGGAGCCGCGCTAACAGGCTCCGCTTTTGGCGTACCTGGAATAGCACTAAGCCTGGAGTGGGCAACCGCTGGCGAGTACCAGTGGGAGACAGCTGCTCGTTTTGCGCCGGCCGCTGCGGAGTGGGCGATGGAGGCGAGCGGAGAGCTCATGCCTGCTGTCCTCAACGTCAACGTACCGAACCGTCCTTTTGCGGATGTATTAGGAGTACGCGAGGCACAGTTGGCTCGCTACGGAGAGGTGTGGGTAAACAATGCCGATCACAGCGGAGGGGACCT
>WLHA01000085.1 GCA_009702955.1 Actinomycetota bacterium | reverse complement strand
CTTGCATCAGGGGGCGTAGCAACGAGTGCTCGCACTCGACGGATCTGGAGCAGCGGCGGAGAGACACGCCACCATTTGATTGATCCGCGTAGCGGCCAACCCTCGCAAGGATCAGGGCGCAGCGTTACCGTGATCGCCAAGGATGCAACCAGTGCTGAGGTACTAGCGAAGGCGCTCTATTTCCTCGACCCTAAAGAGGGTGCAGAGGTCTTGAACGCCCACAACGCAACTGGCGTGATCATCGACGACGATGGCCAGGCACATCCACTAAGTGGCTTCGAGCGTTTCCTCGCTTGATAATTCTCGGCTCAGCCCTGTAAGCACTGCAGCTAGGTCTGGAGTCAAAGGCTCCTGTATCTCAATTCGCTCGCCTGTGACCGGATGGACAAACGCGAGAGCCGCTGCATGCAGGAATGGGCGATCCATGACAAGCGATGATCTACGCCCCCCATATGCTCCGTCGCCCACTACTGGGTGTCCGATCGCAGCAAGATGAACGCGAATCTGATGGGTGCGCCCGGTCTCTAGCGTGCATTCAAGAAGAGTTACGCCCTTCTCGGGGAAAGTCTCCATTACCTCGTAGTGAGTGCGGGCGGCGCGCCCTCCCTCTCTAACGGCCATGCGTGTCGGGATTCGCACAGACCTGCCAATCGGGGCGTCGATGACACCGCGAGGAGCATCCGGCACGCCCCACACAAGTGCGATGTAGCGGCGCTCAACCTCATGGTTCGAGAGCTGCTCTACAAGTCCGTCGTATGCGCGCTGAGTTCTTGCAACCAGCATCAGCCCACTCGTATCGCGGTCAAGGCGATGCACAATCCCCGGGCGGGTTGGCTCGCCGACCTCTGCCAACTCTGGATGGTGAAAAAGAAGTGCATTCGCGAGAGTTCCATCAGGATTCCCCGCTCCAGGGTGCACGACGAGCCCAGCAGACTTCGCAATGACAATTACGTCCTCGTCAGACCAGCGCTCAACAATCGGTATGTTCTGAGCAGCCGGGAGACCAACGGGCTCGGGCTCGGCAAGAAGCTCGACAACCTCACCCTCCTCGAGTCGACGGCTCTTGATCACCTTCTTCCCATCAACAAGAACAGTCTTACGCTTAATGAGCTCTTGAACATCAACACGGGTCCAGCCCGTCAGAAGCGCGACTGCTCGATCAACGCGCTCTCCGGCGAGGGTTGCTGGGACTTCATATGACTCGATCATGTGCTCTTCTCCGTCTCTACGGCTTTCATCGGTCTGTCGCGAATCACTGCGATCACAACCAATACTGCACCAATTGTTATTGCACTATCTGCGACATTGAAAAGGGGCCATGGCCCTACTTTCACAAAGTCGATAACGCCACCTCTTAGGAACCCTGGAGCCCGAGTCAAGCGGTCTACAAGGTTTCCGAGCGCACCGCCGAGAAAGAGCGATAGCCCCACCACAAGAACCTTGTCTGAGGCTCTTGCGACGGTTCTCGCTAGCACCACAGTGGCTCCAATCGCAAGAACCGCAAGAAACGGAGTAGCTGAGCTAACGAGGCTAAATGCTGCTCCAGTATTGCGGGCGAGCACAAAACCAATTGAGTAGTGGACTAAATAAGTGGGGCCATCCGAGAGGGCAGCCACCGCCCAAATCTTTGTCCCCGCATCAAGAATCACGACTCCAGCGACAATGAAGGCCGCTATTAGGCGAGTTCCACTCTGGCGGACCGGCGAGGTCACTTGATCAGCGATGCCTCTCCACCCTGTTTCGGCAGAATACGCAGGCCTCTGCGAACGGCATAGCGTCAAGACGCTCGAACGGAATGCGAACCCCACTTGGTACGCATACGCCGTAGGTTCCTGCATCCATCCTTGCGAGCGCCCGATCAATCTCCTCGACGGTCTCACGTGCTTTGGCCGAGATCAGAAGGTCGCGCTCGCGCTCGATTGCGATCGTGTCCCCCTCGCCTGACTCCTCATCAAACTGCGTGTCACCGAGTTCGCGCTCCATCATTAGAGCGTCGGCCTCTGCTTGTAGCTCGTCTGCCTGATGGACAAGCAGCGCACGCTCTTCGATCAGCTTCACCTTGAGGGACTCGAACTGCTTCGGAGTAAGAGGGCGTTTCGCCTTGTCGCCTAGTTGGATCTTTACGTCCGAGATCAATACATTCGAGTACTCGCACCTAGGCGGGGGTGGGGGGAGCTTGGGCGCGGGTGGGGCTTTAGGCTCGGCTTTTACTACCGGCTTATTCAAGGTCGTCTTCTTAACCGGAGCGGCCTTCTTCACTAAGGGCTTCTTCGCCACGACCTTTTTAGCCGGAGCGGCCTTCTTGGCGGGCGCAGCCTTCTTCACTACCTTCTTGGCGGGCGCAGCCTTCTTAACGACCTTCTTCGCTGGGGCTGCCTTCTTAACTACCTTCTTTGCGACGACCTTCTTCGCCACGACCTTCTTCGCCACGACCTTCTTGGCGGGGGCTGCCTTCTTAACTACCTTCTTCGCCACGACCTTCTTCGCCACGACCTTCTTGGCGGGGTCTGCCTTCTTAACTACCTTCTTAGAGGCCGCTGCCTTCTTAACGACCTTCTTGGCGGGGGCTGCCTTCTTAACTACCTTCTTAGAGGCGGGCTTATTCAAGGTCGTCTTCTTCACTGCCTTTGGCATCTTCTCTCCTGCGAAACTAGGGGCGAGGGGCGCGCAGAGTAGCCCCCGCGGGCCCAATTATCAATACTGAGGCAGTTAGCACCTAATTGCGGCCCAGAATGGGCTCGGCATAAGAACCCTGGCGGGCGCCGTGTACCGTACCAGCGTGCCTTTTGACCCCGTCTCCCCGCTCAACCTCGTCGCCCTTGAGGAGCAAGTCCTCAATGATTGGCGAGAACGCGATGTTTTCGCCGAGAGCATGCGTCTGCGTGCCGATGCACCTGAGTGGGTTTTCTACGAAGGACCCCCGACCGCAAACGGCAAGCCAGGCATTCACCACGCGTGGGCGCGCCTCTTCAAAGATATCTACCCTCGATTCCACACCATGCGCGGAGAGCTTGTCCGTAGGCAGGGAGGATGGGACTGCCACGGTTTGCCCGTTGAGGTTGAGGTTGAGAAAGAACTCGGCTTCTCAGGCAAAGAGCAGATCGAGGCATTTGGGATTGAGGAGTTCAATGCGCGTTGTCGTGAGTCAGTTCAACGCTACGTAGGTGATTTCGCAGCGCTTACTGAGCGCATAGGCATGTGGCTCGACATGGATGGCGCCTACTGGACAATGTCGCCAAAATTCGTTGAGAGCGTTTGGTGGGTCTTCAAGCTCCTCTGGGATAAGGGCGACATCTACGAGGGCTTCAAGGTGGTTCCCTACTGCGGTAGGTGCGGTACTGCGCTCTCAAGCCATGAACTAGGCCAGCCCGGCGCTTACAGAGACCTAACTGAGGAGTCAGCGTTTGTTCGTTTCCCTCTAGTCGATAGTGATTTAGACCTTCTCATCTGGACGACAACCCCTTGGACTCTTCTCTCCAATGTCGGGGTAGCGATAGGTCCAAGTGTCGAGTACGTGCGCGTACGTGGTCGTGACGGCCGCCGAGACTTAGTAATCGCTGCGAATCGAGTTGTGGATGTACTCGGAGAGGACGCAGAGATACTCGGTCCAATCTCGGTCGAAGAGTTGGACGGAAGACACTACGAGCGCCCGTTCGACGATGTTCCCCTTGATGATGAGTCCCAGATTGCCGCAGCGTGGCGCGTGGTCGTTGCAGATTTTGTGACGGTTGAGGATGGCTCTGGCCTAGTGCACCTCGCCCCTGCCTTTGGTGAGATCGACCGCGAGGTTGGGCTAGCCGCTGGTTTGCCAGTCATCAACCCTGTTGGCCCAGACGCGGCGTTTACCTCAGCGGTACCAGCGCATGCCGGTGTAGGTGTAAAAGATGCCGACCCAGCGATCATTGAGAGACTTCGGGTCTCAGGGCGCCTAGAGAGCAGCGTCGCTCACGAGCACTCCTACCCACATTGCTGGCGTTGCAGCACTCCACTTATCTACTGGGCAAAGCCAACCTGGTTCGCCCGCACGAGTGCTTACAGAGAAGACATGCTGCGCGAGAACGCTCAAATCGCTTGGCATCCAGAGCACATTCGCGAAGGCCGCTTCGGTGACTGGTTGGAGAACAACGTCGACTGGGCGCTCTCGCGCGATCGCTTCTGGGGGACTCCAATTCCAGTCTGGAGATGCACCGACTGCGGGAAAGATACGTGCATCGGTTCTCTAGCAGAGCTCACCGAGAGCGCTGGCGTAGATCTGCTCGCTCTCGACCCACACCGACCTGCTGTCGACGGAGTTGAGATTCTCTGCGACTCTTGCGGAGGAACTGCAAGGCGCGTTGAGTCAGTGCTCGATGCGTGGTTTGACTCCGGATCCATGCCCTTCGCTCAACTGCATTACCCATTCGAGAACCAAGATGCATTCGAGACACGTTTCCCAGCGGACTTCATCTGCGAGGGCATCGACCAAACTCGCGGCTGGTTCTACACGCTCTTAGCGATCAACACGATGGCCTTTGGGCGTGCGCCTTATAAGAACGTCGTATGCCTCGCCCTTGTCGTGGATAAAGACGGACAGAAGATGTCGAAGTCGAAGGGCAATGTGATCGATCCGTGGTCGGTCCTCGATACTCGAGGAGCAGATGCGCTTCGCTGGAATATGTTCAGCGCAGGTAGCCCGTGGACCCAGAAGCGTGTCTTCGTCGAAGGCATCGACGAGACGACAAATCGATTTATTCTCACCCTCTGGAACACGCTCTCGTTCTTCGTTACCTACGCCAATCTTGATGGTTGGAGCCCCAGCCCCGAGCAGAAGGCCTCGGCTCACGTACTCGACAGGTGGGTACGTTCGCGTCTTCATCACACAATCAAGGATGTAACCGACGCTCTCGAAGGCTTCGATGCCCTACGCGGGGCTCAGGCGCTCGACCGCTTCGTCGATGACCTATCTAACTGGTACGTACGTCGATCTCGACCTCGTTTCTGGAAAGAGTCTGACCAATCGGCTCATGCCACTCTCTACGAATGCCTCGATACGGTCGCATTGCTCCTTGCTCCATTTACACCCTTTATCTCAGACTCAATTCACCAGAGACTTAGATCAACAACACGATCCGTGCACCTGAACGACTGGCCCCAGGTTGATAACGCAGCGCTAGATCCCGAGCTTGAGGCCGAGATGGAGATAGCGCGCTCTGTAGTGAGCCTCGGATTGGCGGCGCGTAACGATGCCCGCCTCAAGGTGCGCCAACCGCTCGCAAGAGCGATTGTGCTCCTCCCCGACGCGAGGCGCCCCTCAGACCCGATAGTTGGTGAGATTGCAGATGCCCTAAACATCAAAGATCTTGAGACTGTCGCAACTCTGGATGGGCTGCTCGATTATTCGGTACATCCAAACTTCCGAACACTCGGACCAAAGGCTGGTGGCCTCATGCCCGCACTCAAGGCATATTTAGCTACCGCCGATGCACAGGTCGTGCGCTCCGCTCTAGAGGAGAGCGGAGTTTATGTCGTGAGTATCGAGGGTACAGAGATCCATCTCAATGCTGATGACGTTGAGGTACGGGCCGCCTCACACGAGAAATTCGCTCTTGCGCAGGAGGGCGGCATCGCGGTCGCGCTCGATACGACGCTCAATGATGAACTTCGTAGCGAAGGAATAAGTCGAGACCTGGTGCGTGCGCTCAATGATCTACGCAAAGAGGTGGGGCTCGAGATTGCAGATCGAATTCACCTAAGTCTCTCAGCGGTAGGCCTAGCCGCCGAAGCAATCAGCACACACCAAGAGACGATCGCCGGAGAGGTGCTCGCAACTCGAGTGAGCATCGAAGAGGGAATTGAACCTGGATCAGAGGGCTGGCATCTGCTCTCTCTTGAAGGCGGAGAGGTATCTGCCCGAGTCGAGGTCGTAGAGCCATAAAGTTGGCCATGAAGCTGACCATAAAGCTGGCTGGCTCCCGTGGCGCCTCGAGTAAATCACCTCGAGTGGAGGGGCAGGAGACCTTAGATTTAGCGGCGTCGCCTGAAGATGCCGGATCTGCGATCCTCACCAAACATTGAGCGCTCCGGAATATCAGAGTCCCTTGGCCCAAGTGGCGT
>WLHA01000084.1 GCA_009702955.1 Actinomycetota bacterium | reverse complement strand
TGAATGTGCCGCTAATCTGCACTCTCCGGGCAATGAGTAATTCTTGGCGAGAGGGGGGACGAATGCCGAGCAGATCTTCTATTTTCATTGATGGCCCGCGCGTCACCCTGCGTCCGTTGAGGGACTCAGACTTTGAAGCGTGGAGAGAGGTTCGTAATGCGAACCGCGACTGGATTGAGCCATGGGAGCCATTGCCTGACTCCGGAACCCCAGATGCAACTTCAGATAAATCTGCTTTTCGATCTAGGTGCGCAGCGTGGGATCGCCAGCGGCAGTTTGACGCAGCGTACGGCAACGGCATTTTTTATCAGGACACACTGATCGGCGAGGTAAGTCTCGGCAGTGTTCAACGCGGACCATTCCAGTCTGCATATGTTGGCTATTGGATCGCTGAGCGCCATGCTGGGAACGGTCTGGCGCCCGAGGCAGTAGCGCTTACTCTCAGATTCGGGTTCGATACGCTTCGACTCCACCGCATCGAGGCCGCGATTGTGCCGCGAAACGCGGCAAGCCGGCGAGTGGCAGAGAAGCTGGGGCTACGCAACGAGGGCACGTCTATCGGACTGCTCCAGATTCGCGGCGTCTACGAGGACCACGTTAGATATGCGATTGTCTCCTCGGAATGGGAGCAGCGTCGCGCTGAGATTGAGAGAGATTTTCTAACTCGAGACTCGCCTGAACTATCGGAGCTGAGTTAAAGCGAAGCCTTTTTTGAGCGCTTCGTACTCTGCTGCGGCCGGTTCAATGCTCGAGACCTGTGCTGTGTAGATCCGGTCAATGGTCAATAACATTGAGGAATAAATAAAGGTCTTGCCGACTTTATAGACGAACTCTTTAGAGGCTGCTGTGCCGAATACCGCAGGTGGTCGCTGTGAGATGAACTCCCCATTTGAGTCCGCGACTAGCGCGTTAGCGGCCTCATTTAGAGCGTTGAGGGGATCCTCTGCAGCGCTCTCAGGCTGCTGAGTCCAATTGATTGAGAAACGAAGGTCTTTACTTACGTTGCTAGAGACGGTGACAGTCTTGGTTGCCCCATCTCCAGATGCGACGCGCTCAGGTGTTGTTGGGAATCGAGCGCTGAACCCATCGCCCTCGTAGACCTGACCCTCACCATTAATGAATCGTTCGACAGCAGAGCCTGCAGTTGCGTTGATGATCCAACCCCAGGCAACGACACCTAGGGCAAGAAGGACTATTGCTCCAAGGGCCCATCCAACGGCAGTCATGATCGGCGATCGGTCTTGCGTAGGAAGAGCATCAAGGATTACAGAATCATCAACTAAGCCGTCATCAACGAGACCCTCATCAACTGAGTCTGTTGGTGGCAGCTGCGAATCTGTCACCTTGTACTCGTATTCGCGCATCTAATAATCGGAAATAGCGCAGGACTCTTCAACCCGAAGTCCCCTCAGCGGCCAGTTCGCTCAGCAAACCACGGTTGGCTAAATGACCAGACCTGATCGACGAGCTCGTTGGCCAAGGCCTCAGGGTGGTTTGAAGTTGGGTGTGCATTGCGAAGCGTCGCCTTGGTTCGTATAGAGAGGTCCCGAGGTGCTTCTGCTGCTCGCTGCGCATGCTCAACTGCTCGATCTAGGAGTGTGTCATCTGAGACGCACTCCCAAGCGAGTCCGATTGTTGCCGCGCGTGCTCCGTCGATGCGTACGCCAAAAAGGTCTATCGCCGCAGCAGCTTGCGGCCCAACTGCGCGGTCGAGGAGCCATGTGTGGCCGCCACCTGGGTGAATTCCAATAGAGAGAAACCTTGCGTCGAATCGAGCTGCTTCACCTGCAATGCGCAAATCACAAGCAAGAGCAAGGTTGAATCCCGCTCCAACTGCAGGGCCGTTTACAGCTGCAACTGTTGGGAGGGAGCAATTGAGCACACGCAGAAATCCCTCATAAACGCCTGTTACTGACTCGGGGTCTCGCTCCCCGCTACCCATTGCTGCAAGGTCGCCGAGGTCTGCGCCTGCGCAGAAGGCTTTTCCTGCACCTGTGATCACTACCGCGCCGACACCATCATCGGCCTCTGCTGCATCAACGGCTGAAACAATTCCGGCGACTAACTCTGCTGAGAGAATGTTGCGTCGCTCTGCATCATCAATAGTGATGACCTCGACTCTGCCTCGACGCTCTACGTGTACAGGCACTATTCGTTCCCTTCTCGGCTTATTGCTGGGGAGTGACGGAAAAACGTCTCGACGTCGCGCTCGTAGCGGTATGAGGGGTTGCTATCCCCAACAACTGACTCGAGGCGGAGGCTTCTTGCGAACGCGTTCACCGTAGCTGCGGTCGTGTACTTGTACTCAAATCCGGCGCGCCTATACGCGCGAGTGTCGACGACGCGTCCGTAGCGCAGAAGGTCAAGCACCTCAGGCGGTAGGTCAACAACTCGCGTCATGCGTAGTGGCTCCGCCGCCCAGTTTGTAAAGAATGGGGGGAGAGGGAGCCTGCGTTTTCCAATGACTTGACAGATTTCACTCCATGGCATGGTGCCGCGACCAGCAACATTATAAACCCCTGGAATGTCATTTCTAGTCGCAAATATAAGGGCGCCTGTGATGTCATCCTCGTGAACAAATTGCAGGCGAGGATCGAATCCAAGAATCTCCGGGACTATTGGCAGGCTCAGCGAGCGAGCAAATGGCGATGTGATGTCGTCACCGAGTGCATTTGAGAAACGAAGTTTGGTCACCACAACATGTGGATTGTCGACTGCGAAGTCGCGTACAAACGCAGAGGTCTCTAGTAGCGACCGCTCGACCTCTGTGTGGGGCGGGGTAGTGCGCTCCATGTCCTCGCGAAAGAAGTAAGGGTCTCGCTTGCCTGCTCCGTATACCAATGTTGAAGACTTAACAATCAGTTTTCGAACGGTGCTCCCCGCTGCTCCAGCGGCTGCAAGCAGGTTCATTGTGCCGATCACATTCACTTCATGCATTCGTCGATTGCTGTGCTCTGTTGAGTCAACAAGCAGATGGGTATGGAGAATTGTGTCGACCTTTGTCGCCTTAACGATGCGCTGAAGAATCGAGTAGTCGGAGTCCGCTCTTACGAACTCTGTTCGTTCTAGGGGAAGGCGAGGTTCGTTTGTGTCAAGACCAACGATTACCTCTACATCGTCAAACTGCTCAAGAGCCTGTGCGAGGCGACTTCCCCAGAATGTACCGAGACCGGTTACTAGTACGCGCATAATTGATCTACCACCAAGTGCTGCGTCGTGTTCGCAGCATGTCATAGAGGGCCTCTTGAATACGCCCGCGAATCATCTCAGAAGCATCCATTACACGTGCTCTTGAGTAACGCTCTTGGTCTGGTTCGGCTGTGAAATGAATCGGTTCAAGCACGCGAATGCGGAATTTTGCGGGTAAATATGCCAATCCTCCAAGTGGGCCGAACATCAGCATGTTGGCAGTAATCGGCGCATAGGGAATACCGAGAAGGTTTGCTAGGCGACGACTCTTGAAAAGAATCGGCATCGACTCTTCTGCTCCGACCACTGCAATCGGAATAATCGGAACACCTGCGCGCATAGCAATCTCAACGAACCCACCGCGACCAAATCGAGCTAATCGGTATCTATCTTTGTAGAGCTTGCCCGTGCCCTTCGCTCCCTCGGGGAACACGAGGACCAGTTGCTGATCTTCTTTTAGTAGTCGGTATGCGTTATCGGGGTGTGCAGTGACCCCGCCCGCGCGTGACCAGAGTGTTCCAAGTCCGGGTAGCTCTCTGAATAGGTACTCCGCTAACCCATAAACAGGTCTGCCTAGTTGGGTCTCGATTCCGTGCATGATGGCCGGAGCATCTGACGGAATCGCGCCAGCGTGATTAGAGACAAGTAGCGCGCCGCTCTCCGTCGGAATGTGCTCGATGCCCTCCCACTGAACTCGGAACCAATATCGGTAGAGCGGGTCGTACATGCGTCGCGCGATGCTGCGCACACGTTCGCTACGTCCCCACGGGTCAACATCTCCTGTGCGAATCTCGCGGTCTGGAGGCTCTGGGTCGGGGAGTTCTCGCGCTCGTCGGGGCGGCATTGGAACTAGAGATTGAGCCGAAGATTGCTCTGCTCTCGGGCCGAGATCTATGACGTTAGATTCATCGGCAATGGCCTCTACGACGCGCTGAGATCGCTCATATGAGGCTCGCTCATTGCTCGATTTTGGGTCGTCAAAATGCCCGGGCATACCGCTAGGAAACATCACCCACGGCCTCACCGCAACTCGGCGCCTAAAACGGGCCTAATTGGACCCCAGATGAGCGGCCTCGCTGGGCACGGAAGAGCCAGGAAAGAAGGCTGTCACACCCATCTGCGAGAGTCATTTACGTGACTGGTGTACCCGCTCTTCGCTTCGCCTCTGTGGCCCGCTCCCTCGGAACCGCTGCGCGCGCCTCAGGCCTCGAGGTCCCCGCATTCCGCAGCCCGCCTCGCATCCCGGATGTAAATCGGTCTCTTCGTAGATACCCTGGGGGATCGGTGGTCTCCGTGAAGATCAAGGGGCGCCCCCTCGGAAGGGTCGTGGAGGACATGGTCGATGGGGTACTCATCGCTAATGGAGTCAGGGGCGAGGCATCGCC
Organism: Actinomycetota bacterium; assembly: GCA_009702955.1. GTDB lineage: Bacteria > Actinomycetota > Acidimicrobiia > IMCC26256 > IMCC26256 > IMCC26256. The sequence continues at coordinate 1,592 of WLHA01000084.1, read as the reverse complement.
AAGGCTCCGCCTGGCTCTGCTGCGCGCTGCCCTCGGCGAGTTTCTTCCAGATACTCAGGTCTTAAATACTCAGGTCTCAGATGGAGGAGGCGTGGAGACATCACCGGTAATCCGCGCTGATTCGTTACCTGAGGCACCCGCGGCATCTACCCTTGAGCAACCTGCCCGGGTGGCGGAACGGCATACGCAGGCGGCTTAAAACCGCCCGCCCGAAAGGGCTTACGGGTTCGAGTCCCGTCCCGGGTACTTAAGAGGTGTGAGCTGGGCAGGGTGCGGTGGCAAAACAGGTAGATCTCTGCGCCTAGTGTGGCGGGTCTATGCAGATAAGTACCGCAATGTTTTGTGATTTCGCACAGGTTCGAGAGGGGCTCCTATTCGTATCCTCGGGTGGAGTTACTAGATCTCTTCGCGACGAGCTTCCAGCCCCAATTGGAGTCTTCCTCGCTATGGTTATTGAGCTTGATCGTTTCGAGGCGCAGCAGCAGCACACGCTGCTAGTGCGTGTGATCGATGAGGACGGCAAGGAGCTCGCCGAGGTAAACGGAACCTTCGAGTTCGGTTCGCCCGAGATGCTTCTAATTGATGAGCAGCCATCGATACCGATAACTCTCGATATCCGCAATGTGGCCGTCGAGCGGTATGGGCCGGTGCTTGCGAATATCTATGTTGACGGCCAGATCCTTCACGGAGTCAATCTCCACGTGATGCAGTCGCCTAACTCTTAGAGCCGTCTTACGCTCTTCGCGTTAGCCCACCGTCGCTAATTAAAGAGCGATACCAAAGATTTCGCCGAGTTCATTTAGCGCGTCTCCGACATCGGCGACCTTGATCGTTGTCATCCCCATTGCTCTTGCAGGCTTGAGATTGATCCCTAAATCATCGAGGAAAACTACCTCGCTCGGTTTTACTGCGAGTCGCTCACAGGTCAATTCATAGATCCGCGGATCAGGTTTACGCATCCCCTCTATGGCTGACTCCACAACAATGTCGAAGAGTCCAAGGTGTCCGAGAGAGTGAGGCCGTGCATCGGTGCGACCTCCAGCGAGTGCCCAGTTATTTGTTAGAGCACCGATGAGGAGCCCGATATCTCTCAACGCATTAATTGCAGCGACCATCTCTCTGCGCGGAGTCAGGCTCGATCCGACCATGGCCATGAGTTGCGCTGCGGAGATCTGCTCGCCAGCAAGAAGCGCCTCGCCCTCTAACTCAGAGCAGAACTCTTCGAAGGTCACGTCGCTTCTCTCAAGGCGCGCCCATGCACCGTCTTCAGCGCTGCGCGCTATTACGGCGCGCACGAATCCCTTACTAAAACCCTCTTCCTTTTCGTATGCATCAAATGCATCGAATGGGGAGGGGAAGACAACTCCGCCTAAGTCAAAGAGAACCGCACGAAACTGAGTCGAGTTGCCTCCAGGTTGAGCTTGGCTCACAGGCAGAGTTCGGCCATCACGCGGATTGCTTCAATTTGAGCTGAACCCACAATGAGGGTCCCAACTCCAGACTCGCGCCAAGCGTCAAGGCGGTCCGCTATGCGCTCCTTTGGTCCGATGAGTGCAATCTCATCCACGAGCGAGTCTGGCACTGCAGCAGCT
>WLHA01000083.1 GCA_009702955.1 Actinomycetota bacterium | reverse complement strand
GGGATCATTAGTTATGGCCTCTATCTCTGGCACTGGCCTATCTATGTCTGGCTCAATGCAGATCGAGTCGGAGTAAGCGGATGGCCTCTTCTAACTGTTCGCCTTGCAGTAACGCTTGGCGTTGCACTGCTCTCCTACAGATTTGTTGAGAAACCCATTCGATACGGGGCCTTCTCTGCAAGAACCCTTCGTTGGTTTACGCCGTTCGCTGCGGCGTTGCTTATAGGCCTTGCCCTCATCTCAACAAGGGGAGCCGAGGCCAGCCCTATCAAGCAGAAAACGATTGAGCAGGAATCTGCCCACGCACTTCAAAAGACCATTGATCACCCCGGTGCAACACGCGTCATGATCGTCGGCAACTCTGTGGGTTGGTACTTGGCTGACCAGGGCTTTACTCCACTGGATCATGAATTCAACATGGTTACCTTCAACGCGGCCTTCCCTGCTTGCCACTTTCCTACCGTTTTGAAGGAGCGCGGTCCAGAACTCGGCGATGGTCAGGACTCAGTCGATTGCACCCCTGGGTGGGCGAGCGCAGTAGCGCAATTTGACCCCGACGTTGTATTACTGCTGCTTGGTGCCAATCACACTGGCGGTAACCGCGGTGACGGATGGGCGACACCATGCGACGCGCTCTATAAGGAATGGACCTCGCAAGGGCTCGCCGAAGCAGAGCACGTCCTTACCTCGCGTGGAGCACACCTAGTAATCAGCACAAATGCATACTCGCCAGTATTTGGAAGGGTTCCTGAGGTAGTACCACTCACCAAGTGCCAAAATGCAACATTTATACGGTATGCAACAAAGCACCCAGAGGTTGGGCTGATTGATATAGCAAAGCGCGTCTGCCCAAAATACGATGGCTGCAAGCTCTTCGATCACGGGGTTCGACTTCGCCCCGATTTCATGCACTACCAGGGCGACGGAGCACTTCTGATTACGCGCTGGATAATCCCGCAACTTGGGCTCCCGCAAGCCCCTGAACCCCCTTCCGGTGCGACGGGAAAAGTTAAGCCTTAACTCCAACGTCGCGCGCGGCCTGGATCTCGTAACATTTACTCCATGGCCTCAACTCTGGATTCGACAGATTCGACAGATGCGACAGATGTCACCGGGCGTGACGTAACAACAATTGCGTATGGGACCTGCCACCACGACTGCCCTGATTCGTGCGGTTGGATCGCTACAGTCGAGAACGGTGTAGCGGTAAAACTACGCGGCGACCCCGATCACCCGTTTAGCAAAGGTGAACTCTGCCCCAAGGTAAATCACTTTATAGATCGCACCTACAGCGATAGGCGTGTAACGACACCACTAAGGCGTGTAGGCCCTAAAGGCTCTGGAGAGTTTGAGGCAATCTCTTGGGAGACAGCCCTAGAAGAGATTTCGGCTCAACTCCACATAGTTATTGGAGCGCATGGCGCTGAGGCGGTTCTGCCATTTAGTGGAGCTGGCAACCAAAGTGTCTTAGCGATGTGGTTCCCCTATCGCCTCTGGAATGCCCTCGGAGTAACGCGCCTACAGGGAGCACTCTGCGGAGCAGTTGCCGGCGCTGGTGTTGCGATGACCAATGGCACCAAGCTCGCACTCGATCCAGAGGAGTTGGCTCACTCAAAACTAATCATCATCTGGGGGAGCAACACTCGCCTCACCAATAGGCATCTATGGCCAACTATCGAAGCAGCTCGTACTGCCGGCGCGCGCATCATCGTAATAGATCCAATCCGAACCATTACTGCAGATGAAGCAGACCAATTCATTCAGCCCCTCCCTGGTACTGATATTGCACTGATGCTCGCGATGATGCACGTGATTATTCGCGACGGTCTCCAAGACCACGAATGGGTTGCAGCACACACTCTCGGCTTCGAGGATTTAGAGGAGCATGTTAGAGAGTGGACCCCTCAGCGAGCAGCCGAGATATGCGGGCTTGCTGAAGACGAGATCGTCGCGCTTGCACGCGAGTACGCAACTACTCGCCCCGCAGCGATACGCACTCTCATTGGAGCCGAGCACCGAGAGCATGGCGGAATGTTCTTCCGCACCCTTGCATGCCTACCCGCACTTGTTGGCGCATGGCGCGATCGTGGTGGTGGCTTAGCCCGAAGCGTTGGTTCGTGGACAGACCTAGCGATTGACCATGACGCGCTGAGTCGCCCCGATCTGCTCGGCACCCGCGAGCCCCGAGTGCTCGACGAGGTCCGCCTCGCAGACATCCTCACGAATACAGAGTTAAACCCAAGTGTCCATGCGCTATTCGTTTGGGGCACTAACCCAATGGTGAGCGTCCCCAATACCGAGTTGTTACGAAAGGGTTTTGAGCGCTCAGATTTGTTCACAGTCGTCCACGAACAATTCCTTACTGACACTGCCCGCTACGCCGACATCGTTCTCCCTGCCACTACCCAGCTTGAGAGTGTCGATGTAACTCCCGCGTGGGGTCACTTGAATCTTGGTTGGAATGAAGCTGCAATTGCCCCGGTGGGCGAGTCGATAAGCAACGCAGAGTTTCATAGGCAACTTGCTCGCGCGCTTGGCTTAACCGAGCCTGCCCTCTTCGAGGATGACCGCGCTGTATTGACTGCGGCGTTGCCCACCATTGACATTGATCGCCTACGCGCAGATCATCGCGTGCGCGTTCCCTACCCTGAAGATGGCAGGCCGTTTGGTGATGGAGTATTTCCAACGGCAAGTGGTCGAGTTGAGTTTGTGAGTGAGGAGTTACGTGCTCTCGGACAGCCAGCACTGCCTACTTATGAAGCCCCCTCCGAGTATGCGCCCGAGCAGCTTGAGAGGTTTCCATTCCGCCTCTTGACACCAAAACAGCATGCGCGGTTCCTCAACTCTTCCTACTCGCATCTACCAAAACATCAAAGAGCCGAACATCAAAGAGCAGAACATCAAAGAGCCGAACAGGGCGCAGTCGAGGCTGGCCCATATCTTGAGATGGTCGCAGCCGATGTAACTGCGCTCAATCTCTCTGAGGGTGCGATGGTCAAAGTATCTAATGACCGCGGGGAAGTAACCCTTAGGGTTCGAGTCACCGAGCGCCTGCGAACCGGTGTTGTTGCAATCCCGTGGGGATGGTGGGGCGATTCTCACGAGGGTGGCGTTGCGAACTCTCTAACGAGCGATCGCCTAACCGACTGGGGAGGCGGGGTCGCCTACTCGGATACCCTCGTCGCGGTCTCCCCTGCTCTGTGAGTGCGACTAACTAGCCAGCAGTCGTAGTGGTAGTTGGCGTTGTAGTGGAGGTGGGAGTCGTAGTCGAAGTAGTGGTGGTTACCGTTGTAGGTGCGTTGAAGTTCGCGTAGGTAACGATCTGCCACTTATCGGTATTCCACTCGAAGCTGGTCATGCGAGGAGCCTCAGAATTTGAGTAGGTAATTCCGCCGATGGTCTCCTCGACCTTGATTGCCCAGTTGACCGAGAGCGTCTGACCGTGCTGCAGACCGACAAGCTTCTCGCTCAATTCAAAACTGGTTAGGACCGCCGGCGACTGTAGATACTGCTCTTTGTCTGCAGTTGATCCATTTGCCCTGCGAATTTGGAAGTTAGGTGCAAGCTGTTCCTCGATTGATTCAAGGTCGCGATCTTTGAGAGCGGTCAGCCACTTAGTGATTAGCTCTCGTCCTGTAGCGCTTGGATCTTCGAGTCTTGGAGCCGATTTTACTTTCTTCTCCGAGGTAGCAGTCGCCTGGAGTGACTCTTTGTTGCCGCAAGCGGCAAGGCCAAATGCCATAGTCATCGTCAATGCTGTGATTACCAGAGCAGTGCTCATGAGGCGAGATGGTTCTGTGACTCGAGTCTTATCTAAGAAGTTAAAAATGCGCATCGGGAGATCGTAATTGGTTTAGCGGTGCAAACTTCGGTTCATACTTCTTCTTCGCACTACTCATGTTTACAAGGCCAGCACCCAAGGCCCGAGACAGGACCCAACTCTAGAAAAAACTCTCCTCGAAAAGCCTAGAAGATCATTGAAGATCATTTAAACCCCTCCCGCGCACGCGAACATGCGCGAACGCAATCTCCCTCTGTAGTTTTCGAGACCCGCACCGGCGACGTTGTGGTCATCCCGTATCCCTCTGCTCCGGCGGCCCGCGGTACTCAAGCGCTCGCTGCTCTGGCCCTCGCCATGCCCAGGTAGGTGCGTTTTCTCGGCGATCTGATTCGATTTTTTCGAGGCGGTATCCGTCATGCGTTTTTTGAAGGTGATGTCGTTTGCAGAGTCGTACAAGGTTCTCAAGGCTTGCAGGGCCACCCTCGGCGAAGGGCACGATGTGATCAATCTCTAGACCAAGCGTCATATCGCAGGTTGGCACCTGGCAGACACGATCACGCTCTTCAACCGCTGTTCGTAGTGTTGCAGGGATGTGTCTGCCCATATGCGCCACCGTCTTGATGTCTGTTCCATCAATCACGAGCAACTTCAAGAAGGCTTCACCCAAATACTCAGTTGCAGTAGCGACAGGTACTGGCCCAACACCAGCAATCTCGCAGACCTCGCCATTCTCGGTACTCCCACGCCTGAGGGCATCCATGTCGACACGAATATGCATCACAGCGTTAGAGCGAGTCGTCTTCGTTCTGCTTGAGCCCGCTCCCATTTCGGAGCTGCTCGCCTTCTCACAGAGCGCCATTAGCGCGTCTGCTGCATAGGCCTCTGGTCTCTCATGTGCACCGCTCTTGCGAGCCGACCTAAATACCTCATCTTGTATCGGTTTGAGTGCTGCCATTACAAGCGCACCATTAGCCACTGTCATGCGCGCTTTTAGATTGAACGAACCATCAAGATCTGTCCAAGATTTTAAGAATCGTGATTTGTGTACCTGACGGTGTCGCTCTGCCTCGTCCGTTGCGCCTGCTACGACACGATTCGTTGCATCGCGTAAGTCGCGCACTGTCGCGTGCCGAGCGAGGTTCAAGAGCTGAGTCTCAGTATTAGGCGCAACAATCGCACCACGCGCAACCTCTACAGCCTGAGTGCCCGAGAGTGCACCTGAGCGCAGAGCAGCCTGAGTTACAGGCAAGTGCTGGAGCTGACCAGCGAGAACTACAACAGACTGTGCCTCGTAGTGGGCACAATCAGTCTCAATAGAGAGCCACTCTGAAATACTCTTAGCGCCCTGGCCTTTCCAGCCATTGGTGCGCTCTACCTGGCCAACACCGATAGTGCGGATCGCATCCCCGAGACGCCGCACTCGCTCCCCGGAGCTCACCAATCGCGCAGCCCGAGCAGCGTCAAAGCAATCAACCTCCATTGAGGCAAAGCAAGCCTCGAGCTCTGTTGTGAGTTGATCCAGTTGGTCGAACATATGTTCGATTATAAAACAGGGGTGTGACAGCGTCGAGAGACTTCTTCACGAACTTTAGAATTAATTTCATAGGCGCGCAGAGCTCCCTATTGCGAGCACGTAATAGCGCGAGGAGTTCTGGTGCAGCGCAGATCGGCCGGCAATCTCCCTACCTGCCAGAGTTGCTAAGGTCCTCAAGCCATTAGAGAGCGGGGGTGCTTATGAAGCCGAGTGAAGCAAAAATTGAGATTCTCGCCCACGGTCCCTATGAGGTCACAGGTGATCCAGCGCTGCGGCCGCGAAGAGTTGTTCGCACAGAGCGCGGCGAGGCACTTACCTATCGCGCAGAGCAAGAGATCCCTCACGGCGACACCTACTACCTATGCCGCTGTGGAAAATCGGAGCACAAACCGTTCTGTGATGGATCGCACGCGTTTGAACTCTTCGATGGCACGGAGACCGCAGCTACCAACACCTACGACGAGCGCGCCGAGCGCCACGAAGGCGACGGGGTTGTTGTGCGTGTCGACCAAGAGCTCTGCCACCATGCTGCGTTCTGCAAATATGAGGCGAATAGTTATTTCGACCTTATTGGGTCGACAGGCTCAACCAACACACTCTCCCAACTAGTAGCGATGATTGATCGTTGCCCATCTGGCGCTCTCGCTATCGAGGTTAATGGCCATGATGTTGAGGCAGTGCTCCCCGTGCAGATCTCGCCTATCGGTGATGGACCGTTGCTCTTGACCGGTGGAGTGCGCGTGACACGCTCCGATGGAGTGGAGGTCGAGGTGCGCAACCGACTCAGCCTCTGCCGCTGTGGGGCATCCGAGAACAAACCGCTATGTGATGGAACACACCGCAATATTGGTTTCGAGGCCTAGCGATGCC
>WLHA01000082.1 GCA_009702955.1 Actinomycetota bacterium | reverse complement strand
TATTGGGCCGACTTTTCTTATCCAGACGCGCTCCGGTCGAGCGCACCCGGCCGAGTACCTCCTGCTGCTCCTCTAGTACCTCAGCGTCCCATGTTGCGAGGTTGGCACGGATGCGTCGCACAACTAAATAAGTACCGTTGCGCATCCATCCCTGATCGCCGCTATTAACCCAGACGACACTCTCTAAATCTGTTCCATTCGGGTTCACTATGCCGTCGTGGAATCCAAGAAGATTGCGTGGTGGGCGCGCGCTGCTTGTATTTGTGGTGCCTAGAAACCCGCTCTGCATCCAGCGCAGTTTTACAAATGCGGTGGATCGTGCGGCGAGTGCATGGATTGCGTGGAAGGCAACTTGTTCGTCCTCTGCGCATGCCTGCACCACCAAGTCGCCGCCACTCCACTGCGCGTCTAACGCATCTCCCTTGAACGCAGGTAGATTGATGAGGTTGCCGGGGCGTTTAGATGCGAGCCCAAACCTGTCCTGCTCGGGAGTTCCAAAGAGGGATGCGCCGACCCCGAGTGTGATCGTGAGAGCCGAGGGAGCAAGCCCCATTGCCTCGCCGGGGTCGTTGGGGAGGCGCGTTGTGGTGAGCGACGGCCCAGCGGGTAACCCACGTGTCATGCGCGAAGCAGCGAGGCTCCACGACTCTAGAAGTGCTTGTAGTGCTGCGCGATCAGGTGCTGTTACATCGAATGCTGCAACTACAGCGTGGCTTGGTGCGGGGTTTGCAATGCCTGCTTGATGCTCGCCATGAAAACTAATTATGTTCTGCGAGGAGAGTTGCGATGCCCCTGCGGCATCGGCATTGATGCCAGCGACGCCGGAGGCGCCAAGGCCGCCGACCGCTCCGACCGCGCCGACCGCTCCTGCTGCGCCGAGAGTTCCGAGTAATCGCCTGCGCGTGATGTGAGACGCGCCGGTGTCATCTTGTGGACTGTTCTCGTCTCGCTCTGGGCTCACTGTTTTCAGCCCCAGTAAGTGCCGTCGAGCATTCGCTGCATTGCTGCTCGATGGTAGATGACCTCATCAGGGTCATCGGGCCATACGGCTTGCCCGAAGCCGACGGAGCGTTCATGCACGCGACTCATCACTATGGCGTGTCGGAGTGCGGCGTAGACCTCGAAGAACTCGAGATTCTCTAACGGCACGCCTGCGGCAGCCTCGTAGTAGCCGCGCACGTTGTCACGGTGTAGGAAATCTGGGAGCCCGGGGAGCCCGAGGCTTGTTGTGATCTCTTGGAAGAAGACATGGATGAAGATCATCCAGCCGACGTCGAGCGCTCGAGGTGCAAGCCCAGCCATCTCCCAGTCAAAGACGGCAGCGGGCTTAAAGCCGTCATACATAACGTTTCCGATTCGCGCATCGCCCCACGAGACAACCGTCTCGCCTTCATCCTCGGGCCAGTGCTCCTCAAGCCATGCAAAACCGTCATCGATCAATCGGTGCGTGCGGCCATTCTGAACCCACTTGTAATACTGACGCTGGTGCTCAACGTGTCGCCTCAGATGGGTATCGCCGGGTACGTCATACTCAAGGAAAGCAAGATCCGCGTTACTTGGATTTAGTGTGTGCAGCTCGGCGATGCTCTCCGCAGTTGTGCGCTCAATAGTTGCTCGCTCCTTCGGTGTCGCCTCAAGAACCCAACCATCCATTGTGTAGGGAGGGATGTCGGGGGGTACGCGTCCATCGACGCGATCCATGATGAAGAACGTGCCGCCTAGAAGAGTGGGGTCTGTCTCTAGCCAGCGTGTGCGCGGAACGCGAACCTTGGTGCGCTGCCCTGCGAGGGTTATAACTCGGAACTGCATCTCAAGGTCGTAGACAGGGAATACGGGGGTGTCATGGGAGTCAGGTTCTACGCGCGCCACTAGGCGTTCGTTGTGTGCCCCCTCGGCATCGCTCCATGAAGCGTCGAAAAGGAGCGTCTCGCTAGACATCCCATTTGATCCGGGGCTTGTAATCTCGCCAACGGTTACATCGGTGGCATCGCTTAGGCGAGTGGCGAGCCATGCCTGCATCTGGGTCCGCAGAGCCTCGGGGTTGCGACTCGACTTCTCGGGTGCCGACTCAAATGACTCCGAGTCTGGGATCGTGATCTTTGGTTCTTCAGCCATGTGGAGCAGTCTCGCCGATAGATGTGCATTGAGTCAGGTCAGAGACGGGGTCCTTGCGCTATTTCTCCCTGGACGCTCTCTAGATATATGTAGATATTGGAGGTTCATGGGTATCTATTGAGATATGCGCGGCGCGGCTTCGGTATGGGTGGCATCATGGGCTCCCCCAAACAGGAGCGGCACCATGAGCAACTCGCCCGAAATCTCGACAGAAGCCTCGACCAATGAGCAGCTCCCGACTCGCCCTGGTACTTGGGAGAGTCATCACGCAATTACAGGATTGATGTACCGCTACACGGAGCGCATTGATGCTGGAGACTTTGAGGGTCTAGGGGCGATCTTCGCTGATGCTGCAATTACTGCAGACGGCACTGATATTGAGGTGCGTGGTGCGGAGGCTGTTGCCGATTACTACCGCTCAATGAACGTTGTACACGCTGATGGCACCCTGCGCACTCGCCACATGGCTGTGAATGTAATTACCGATATCGATGAGGATGCGGGTACTGCAACTGCGCGCTCTGGTTTCGTTGTGCTTCAGCAGACGCCAGCCTTGCCACTTCAGCCCATTGTTACAGGCCGATACCGCGATCGCTTTACGCGTGTTGATGGAGTATGGCAATTTACGCAGCGCCACATGATGGTTGATCACGTGGGCGATGTAAGCGAGCACCTGAGTTTTGATCTCGCAGCGTTTATAGAGGGCGCTTCATAGTCTGAGTTCTCGGCCGAGAGCATCTAGGCCGCGCGTTTATAGATGACGCGTCTTTAGACTGCGAGTACTCAGTTCGTGTGTCTTTGAGTGAGGAGGGTTTAGGTCTCTACGCGCATTAGATCATCGGCGAGCAGGATTGTTCCGCTGAAGTGCTCCTGAGCCATTGCGATCCACTCGCCCTCGGTGCCGGGCTGTGGCGCCGGTACTGGGTGGGTGAGGATCAGAGTCTTGACGTTGTTCTTCGCAGCGGTCTGGGCGGCCTGCGATACCGAGGAGTGGTAATCGAGGATGTCGAGCAGGCGAGGAATCGGGATGTTCTTAACAATGTCATCGCGAATAACTGTCTGCACGTAGAGGTCGGCATCTTTACAGAGACGGTCGAGCCCTTCGCAGGGGACAGTGTCGCCGGCGATCGCAACTACCTTGCCCTCGGACTCAACGCGGTACCCAACAGTTGGGTGCACCGGTGCATGGTCGGTTGGGAATGCAAAGATTTTGATGCCCTCGGCCTCATAGGCCAGGCCATCGCTTACCTCAGTTACCTCGCAGATTGGCTCCCATGTCAGGTCGGCGTGGTGGTGAACTCGGTAGGAGATGTCGTCCTCGAGTGTTGCGAGAGTGCGGTCAATGAATCGCTGTGTGCCGAGAGGGCCAACGATGATTGTTGGAGTTGGTACGAATGAGTTGATCCACTTAGTTGTGATTACATCGTTTACATCTGTTGTGTGGTCACTATGGAGGTGGGTGAGGAGCATCGCGTTGATCATCGCGGGTGCAACCATCGCTCCGGCACAGCGCATCAAGACTCCGCGGCCAGCATCGAAGAGGAGGTTCTGGCCCGCAGTCTGGACAAGCGTGGCTGGGCCAGCGCGATTCGGGTCGGGCATCGGCGAACCGGTTCCAAGTGTGGTTACAAACATTTGTGCTCCTCTAGTGGGTAGATAATCGTGAGTAACTCTGTGCGCTGGATTTGGTCGCTTGGCTGTTCGATGCGTTCAGTAGTTGCGTGCTGTTTGAACTATCCGTGTTATCCGATGAAGTTGTGGATGATCTCTACGAGTTGATCGGGTGCATCTTCTTGGATGAAGTGGTTAGCTCCCTCAATCTCAATGTGGTTGAGACCCTTAGCTCCAGGTACGAGTTCTTGAAAACGTAGGTGCGATTTGGGCTTATACGCGACCATGTCGGCAGTGCCGAAGACTGTGAGGAATGGTTTTGTCCATGTCTTTAGGTACTCCCAGGTCTCGATGCACATCGGTACACCGGGGTTATCTGGCTGAACGGGGATGAGCACCGGGAAGCGCAGTGCGCTCGCCTGGTAGGTGCCGTCGGGGAATGGAGCGTCGTAGGCCGCGGCCTCAGCATCTGAGAGGGTGCGCGTTACTCCGCTCGTGATGAGCGATGAGATGGGGAGTTCACTAACGGACTGGCTATACGCAAGCCAATCACGCATGAACTTGTTCTCGCCCTCGCCGACCGGCACTCCCGTGTTGGATGCGATTACACGCGCAAAACGATCGCCTACATAAGGCAGAGCACAGAGGCCAATGATGCCGCCCCAGTCTTGGACGTAGAGGGTTGCGTTCTGCAGATCAACCGCTGCCATCCACTGCCTAACCCAATCGACATGGGATGCGAGCGTGTAGTCGGTGCGCTCGGTTGGTTTATCGGAGCGGCCAAGGCCCATTAGATCGAGTGCGAGTACGCGATGCCCGCGCTCAACGAGTCCTCGAACCATGTGGCGGTGCAGGTATGACCAAGATGGGTTTCCGTGCATGAGCAGAATCGGCGCTGCGTCACGGGGGCCTTCGTCTATGTAGTGAAAACGAAGTGCGGTTCCGTCCTCGGCTGTGACCTCGGCGTAATGGGGCTCGAAGTCGTAGTCGGGGAGGCCTACAAAGCGCTCATCTGGGGTGCGGAGTACCTGCATCGTTTTTGGCATCTTTTTTTGGCCTGCTTAGTTGATCGGATTGTTGAGGTAGTTGCTGCTTTGGAGTCTCTTCCAAGGCTTTGTTGCTAGATCTTGACTACAGACTCCACAATGCGCTCGATGAATGGCCTGCCGAGCACGGTGATGACCTGCTCCTCAATGCCCTCGACTTCTGTGAGCGCTGCGATTGCCTCAGGGGTAGCGCGGTCGAAGCGAACGTGGTCCCAGCGACGCTTGTCGCCGACGATTACACCCTCGACCTCAAAGTGAGCGACCGGTGTAACTCCCTCGGGGTCTGCTCCTGCCTCTGTGGTGCCTTCAACGAATCTCATTACGCGCATCACTAGCTCGCCATCTTCTTTGGAGGCCTCTGATGTTGAGAGTGGCTGGCAGCCCATAACGATTGTGAACTCCATGCCGGCTTCTTTGTGCTCGTGGGCATCCTTGAAGTCGTCGCGCTCCTGCATCTCAAAGAATGAGGCGCGAGTTGGGTAACGAACAATTGCGATGCGGTCCCAGTCCGGCTCGCCGTTTGGCTGAGCAGTGACATTTGCGAGTAGCGATGGCAAGGCGCCGACTGCTGCTAGCGGCCCGATGGGTGCGTATGCATCGTCTGCCTCAGCACCTGTGATGCTGCTCTCACGGCCATCGGCATACTGAGCAACCTCGTGGTACTTCATAAGGTTGAGTGCCCAGAAGGGGCCATCCTCCTCAGCGGGGAGGTGCAGCCAACGACCGACGAGCTCGAAGTTGATGGTTCCGTACTTGGGGTTTGAAGTTGACATGCTGAGCCTCTTCTTAAATCCAGTGCCGGACTCTCCGGCAAGTTTTGTCATTCTGACTGCCAGAACATCGCAGCGCAAGCGCAACCCCTGATTTCGCCAGATTTTCGCCCTGCTAACAGGCCCGCGGGTCACCCTGTCTCCTTTAGGTCAGGTGGTGCTCGCCATGCCCACCGAGTATCGCCATCGCCCCCAGGCGCAGCGATCTTGATGAGTCTGTATCCGTCATGTGTCTTTTGAAGATGATGTCGCTTACAGAGCCGCACGAGGTTCTCAAAGGATGCAGCTCCACCCTCAGAGAAAGGTTTGATGTGGTCAATCTCTAGTCCGACGGTCATGTCGCATGTTGGTACTTGGCAGACACGATCTCGTTCCTCAACGGCCGTTCGCAGTGGTGCCGGAATTGCCCTGCCCATATGCGCAACCGTTTTGATGTCTACTCCATCAACGACAAGAAGTTTTAAGAATGCCTCGCCCAGATACTCAGTTGCACTCGCGACAGGGATCGGCCCGACCCCAGCGATCTCGCAGACTTCTCCATGCTCGGTATGCCCACGCTTGAGCGCATCTATGTCGACACGAATATTGATCACGGCATTAGGGCGACTCGATTTTGTGCCACTCTCGCTCGACTGCTTGGTGGTCGCCTTCTCACAGAGCATCATTAGAGCGTCAGCGGC
>WLHA01000081.1 GCA_009702955.1 Actinomycetota bacterium | reverse complement strand
CCTAGCGATATCCCAAGTGTATTTAGGCGTTTCTATAGATCTGATTCGGCTCGCGCTCTCCCAGGATCAGGCCTTGGGCTCGCAATAGTTGCTCAAGTTGCGGAGGAGTGCGGCGGAGAAGTGAGTGCCCAGAACGCCGAAGATGGCGGGGCGATCATGACCTTTATTCTCAAGGATCGTCCAGCCGCAGAGACCGATAGGAGTGGCGCGGCAAGGGAAGGCAGCCATGGGGAAAGATGACCGTGTTCGCGGTGGAGTCGGAGCGAAACGTGTTGACCCGTCAAAACAATCCCAATTCTTCTGGAACGTTTATAAGCGCTCTAGCGTTGAGTCCCTCGATGGATAATTCTCTAATCCAAAGTTTTGATTTGCCGGGGCGAACGAGCGCACTTGGACTGCACGCTAAATAACAGATTGCTAAAGACACAGAGCATCACTATTAAGAACATCACGATTAAGAGCAAATAAGTAAATATTCTGCAACGCGATTACTAGATAACAACATGGAGGATCCAAATGAGCGCTGACTTCGATGAGACAATCTCCAACAGTCCTACAAATTTTGACCCCTCGGAGACGGACGGCGCTCCGGAGAACGACGAAGGTTGGACGGTTGAGGATGACAACTCACAAGGAGTGGACGACACCGAGCAGGCCCCAGTCTTCGAGCGTGACAAATGGGCTCCGCCTATCGCTGCAGGGTCTTATAACTCGGGGTCTTATAACTCGGGGTCTTATAACTCGGGGTCTTATAACTCGGGGTCTTATAACTCGGAGTCTTATAACTCGGGGTCCTATCGCGCTACCTCCGAGAATGCGGCCTCCCCACCAACAGATCCAGTAACGCCGGTCCCCAACAACGCTCGATCTTCGGCTGGGCGTGGGCGCCAGTTTGTTGCAGGGATAGCGATCGGCGCGCTTATTGGTGGAGCGGTAGGCGGCGGAGTAGCAGCACTTGTCTCGCGCGGAGATACACAGATAATCGCTCAGCCAAATCCGGTGGTCACTGAGGTACGCAATACATCTCGCCTAGCTATTGCCCAAGACATCCAGAGCCTCATCGGGCGTGTAGAGCCTGCCGTGGTAGCGATACGCACCGGCGCTGCAGTTGACGAAGGACTATTCACGGGGAGAGGGCCATCCTCTGGTGGCGAGGGCACTGGTTTTGTAATTTCTTCCGACGGCGTCATCGTCACCAACAGCCACGTCATTGAGGGTGCGAGCGGGCGTATTGAGGTTGTCTTTAATGATGGCACTGTTCGTAAGGCAACAGTTCTCGGGAGCAGCCCGGAGCTAGACCTAGCAGTAGTACAGGCCGCGAATGTCTCAGGCCTCCCGATCGCTCGACTCGGCAGCAGCGATGAACTAGTTGTCGGTGATGATGTCGTCGCAATCGGCAATGCTCTCGCCCTCGATGGAACTCTAAGTGTGACGCGCGGAATCATCTCAGCGAAGGGTCGAACCGTCTCAACAAGTGCAAGTACGAGTCTCTTGAACATGCTCCAGACCGATGCTGCGATCAACCCGGGTAACTCAGGGGGTCCACTTCTTAACTCACGGGGCGAGGTAATCGGTATCAATACCGCTATTGCAGATCCCGGCGACTCGCAGAATGTTGGTTTTGCAATCGCTATTGACTCTGCTCGTCCGATAATTGATCAACTCCGAGCAGGTAAGGATATTGAGCTCGCATACCTTGGAATTCAAAGTAAGACGGTGACCCCTGCCATAGCGAAGGACCTCAATCTTGTAACTCAGACAGGTGCGGTCATCGTCAAGGTGACCCCAGGGACTGGAGCCGCAGATGCAGGTCTCAAGGTCAATGACGTAATCGTTGCGGTCGGCTCTAACGAGGTTCGAAGAGCAGATGATGTTGGCTCCGCTATTCGTGGGCAGAGCCCAGGGGCGACGCTAAAGATCACTGTTGAGAGAGATGGAGCTCGCAAGGTCATTGAGGTGAGGCTCGGGGCGGTTCCGCTGAGCGAAATTGGCTAAGAATGGTCTGCTCTAAAACGGTGGCGCTCTAAAACGGTGGCGCCCGCGAAGCATTCCTCCTTTGGTTGGCTCAGCCCCTGATCCCCCTAAATCTCTCTGGATTTGAACGCCTCTCATCTTTTGGGAGTGCCCGACATAGGGGAGCAACCCTGCGAGCGCATAGGGTGAGGGGAGAAGCGGGCTGTTGCCAGTCTCAGAGATAACTAAAGCGGGAGCTAGCGAATATGGCTATGGATCAGGATCAAGTCGAGCAGTCTCAACCGGTAGGGCACGTTCGCGTCGTCTACTTGGGACCAGTTGCACCGCACTGGGAAGTTGTTGAGGTCTTCGGCGATAGCCGCACCATCAGCGAGTTTCGCCAGCGCGCGCTTGCTCGCCTGCAGCTTCTTCCCCCACACGACCCCCAGTGCAGACGTAACCGCGAGCGCGTTGTTCGAGATGCAGAGCGCGAGCGCTTGATCCTTCAGTGGGATCTTGGGTACGAGGAGAACTAACTCTCTAACGAGTGGCACTGGTTCGCGAAGACTCGAACCAGTCCGAGTTAATTCGTAGTTCTAATTAGTGCTCGAGAGTAATTATGGCGGTGCGAGTCGCTACTTCTGCTCGTTCTTGTCAGGGTGGTTTCCTGTCACCATGAACTCAACCCGCTCCGCGATAGTTACCGCGTGGTCGGCCATACGCTCGTAGTGACGACCTACTAAAGCAACCTGAACAGCCCGAAGCACCGAGGCCTCGTCACCTGTCGTGTCGGCGAGGATGTGCCTGAAAAGGCTCTTAGTTAAGTCATCCATCGCATCATCCATATCGGTAAGTGCTCCGGCCCATGTTGGGTCGCGATCTGCGAAGGCGTCAATCGCGACACGGGTCTGACTCACGGCCTGCTGCCCCATTTGGTCAATGATTCCGCGCACTCGAGGGTCGAGCGTATGAGGGTAGAGCCGCCTTGTGGCTTTGGCTACGTTCACAACGAGATCCGCGGTGCGCTCTAGTTCGTGACTAATCCTCATCGTCGTAATTACGGCGCGTAGGTCGGCTGCAACCGGGGATTGTCTCGCGAGTACAAGCAGCAGTTGGTCATCAATTCGGTGGTAAAGGTCGTCGATTGCGTCGTCGCCATCGATGACGATCTCTGCAGCGGAGGGGTCTCCTCCTAAGAAGGCCTGAGTCCCTGCGGTAATCGCCTCGGTAGTGAGAGCGGCCATGCGGATGATGTCGGTTCGTACATCGGCAAGCTCGTCCTGGAGGGTGCGCCGTGCCCCGGACTCGCTGTTAGGTGGGGCCAATTTGTCGGTCACGTTGGATCTCCTGGGTTTTTGGTGGAGGCGTCTTGGTCGAGGCGTCTTGGTGAGGATGGGCTTTAGTGAGGATGGGCTTTAGTGAGGATGGGCTTTTAGGAGTATGGCCTTAAACCTAGAGTCGCTCCGCCTCTCAGCGCTAAGGGTTCACCCTACGTTCATTATGAGCTCACAGAACTCCCCTCACTAGTGGGCCCATTTAGGGGTTTTTACCGTTTTCCCCATTCCAGAGTGCAGGTGACAGGGAAATTGGTCTGGAGTTTGGGGCTGTAACCCCGCGCATTTGCCCTTTGTTCACGTTTCGTTTACCTAAGAGTAACGGATGGGAAAGCCGAGCTATCTACGGTACCTGCAGCAAGAGCCGGGGATCGCCTTCGGTGCCCTTTAACTATCACGAGAGGCCTACGTCTAAATGAATGAATCCAGAATTGCTCGCAGAGGAACTAGCCGCGTTGCACTCACTGCGAGCGCAGCCGCTTTGGTTCTTGCTATCAGCGCATGTGGTGGAGGCAGCAGCGATAAGGGCTCACCTACTAGCACTACGGCAGGCACAAAGTTAAGCGCTGCAACTCTGAACGGATCTGGCGCTACTTTCCCTCAGGCGTTCTACGAGACAACCATCGCGAAGTTTCAGACGGTACAGCCTGATGTGACTGTGACATACGCAGGTGGAGGCTCCGGTAAAGGACAGACAGACCTCGCAGCCGGGCTAGTCGACTGGGCAGGCTCCGACAGCACAGTGAAGCCTGAGGATGCTGCGAAGTTTAAGACGCCTTTTCTTTACTTCCCAACAGTCGCTGCGCCAATCACGGTTTCATTCAACCTGAGTGGTGTGAAGAGTCTCCGGCTTACTCCGGAGGCGGTTGCAGGAATCTTTGGAGGCGCAGTCTCTAAGTGGAACGACCCGCTCATTACCGCAACAAACAAGGGTGTCTCACTCCCCGCAACTGACATTGTTGTAGTGCACCGTGCAGACGGGTCGGGTACAACTGCAAACTTTACGAAGTACCTCACAAAAGCAGCACCAACTTCATGGACCCTAGGCACTGACAAAGTAGTCAATTGGCCAGCAGGTCAGCAGGCCGGAAACGGTAACGCCGGTGTCGCCCAGATCATCGAGTCAACCCAGGGATCCATTGGGTATGTTGACTTCTCAGACGCAGATTTTGCTGGTCTCAAGTCGGCTGCTATCAAGAACAAGGACGGCAAGTTTGTTGCGGCAAGTCTCTCGGGAGCATCGGCTGCAGTTGCAGGGGCAACCCTCAATGCCGATCTCACCTACGACCCGCTTGACGCCCTAGGTGCAACTTCATACGCGATTACTGCTCCTACGTACATGCTCATTTCAACCACTTACGGAGACGCCGCAAAGGGCAATGCGGTAAAGGGATTCGTTAAGTACGTGCTTACCGATGGACAGGACCTCGCAGGTTACTCAGGCTTTGCCCGTTTGCCCGCCAAGATTTTGAGCGCAGCTATTGCACAACTCAAGATGGTAAAGGTCGGCTAACAAAACTTGAGGCGCTCTAAGTGACGCTTGTTGATAACGAGGTGAGGTCAGGGTCAGTCTCCCTTCTCGCGGGCGAGAGCCCTCCTGGTCGGCGAACTGATTCGGTATTCCGGAGCGCGGCGGCCTTGGCCGCTGGAGTTGTTCTCCTCATACTTGGCCTCATTCTCGTAACAACAACGCGTAACGCCTGGCCAGCATTTGCTGAAGAGGGGCTCTCCTTCGTCACCTCAAGCACTTGGGATGTTGCAGGAGCGGCATTTGGAACGCTTGCATTTACCTACGGCACGCTTGTCATCTCTGCGATTGCTCTGCTGATAGCGGTCCCGGTAAGCATCGGGGTTGCGCTCTTCGTGACTGAGATGGTGCCTAAGCGACTGCGCGCTGGAGTCGTGATGCTCATAGACCTTTTATCCTCGGTGCCATCAGTTGTTTTTGGGCTTTGGGGAATCCTGGTTGTGGCCCCAGCGATAACGGGCGTCTACACAAATATTTCATCTGCGCTCTCTGGCGTACCTGTTCTTCGAACAGTATTTAGTGGCGCACCTATCAGCGGCAGGTCATTCTTCACTGCGGGGTTGATCTTGGCGATAATGATTACGCCGATTATTACCTCGATCACCAGAGAGACTTTTGCAACAGTCCCGCGTGCGCAGAAGGACGCTGCATATGCGCTCGGCGCCACTAATTGGGAGATGATTAGAGGATCGGTCCTGCCATTTAGCCGCAGCGGGATTGTCGCTGGGGTACTGCTCGGGTTCGGACGGGCGATCGGGGAGACCATCGCCGTTGCTCTTGTGATCGGATCCTCACCACAGATCACCCAACGACTCTTTAGCTCAGGCGATGCGCTCTCTGCAGTAATAGCAAATCAATTCGGCGAGTCGACCGGCACTTACCAGGCTGCATTGATTGGTATGGGCGTACTTCTCTTCGTCATCACACTCTTAATCTCAGCATTTGCTCGTGCGATTATTTCACGCGCTGAGCGGCGCATCGGGGCTGAGTCTGTATGACGACTATTGATCTGAGGGACGGAGCGCCTGACCTAGACGCAGAGCCTCGTTACTCCATTACCCGCTCAAGGTCCGGCCGCCAACGACAGGCGATCAACTTTCTAGTGCATGCACTATTCGTAATTGCGTTTGTATCGATAGTGGTACCGCTCACGCTAGTAATCGGCTACGTAGTGACTCGCGGCATGAAGGTAATGAGCGTTTCTTTCTTAACTGATGACATACCAATCGTTACTCGCGCTCCTGGCGGCGGAGTAGGGCCCGCAATTGTCGGAACACTCCTAATCACTGGAGCCGCAATGCTTATGGCAGTGCCTCTCGGGATACTCGGAGGCATTTACTTGAACGAGTATGGAGCGAAACGCAGAATTACAAAGGCCATTCGATTCCTTGCTGAAGTAATGACCGGTGTCCCATCAATCGTTATGGGGCTCTTTATCTATACAACTTGGGT
>WLHA01000080.1 GCA_009702955.1 Actinomycetota bacterium | reverse complement strand
CAGTTAGCAGCACTAAGGGGTGGGTCGAAACGCAGAGAAGTCACTCGCCGAATAACGCTGCCGCGAACTCTTCCGGGTCGAAAGGAATCAAGTCCTCAGGGCCCTCGCCGACCCCAACGATCTTGACGGGTATCCCGAGCTCCGACTGGATAGCGAGGACGATTCCTCCCTTAGCGGTTCCGTCGAGCTTGGTGAGCGCCACGCCGGTCACCTCGACCGCTGCAGCGAACTCGCGAGCCTGTGTCAATCCGTTCTGCCCTGTAGTGGCATCGAGCACGAGGATTACCTCAGTAAGCGCATCGGGGGTCTTATCTACGATCCTGCGAAGCTTCTTAAGCTCCTCCATCAAGTTGACCTTCGTATGGAGCCGCCCAGCTGTATCAACAAGCACAAGATCGGCGCCGCGAGAATTGGCAGAGGCCATCGCATTGAATACCACCGAGCCTGGATCTGCACCCTCATCACCGCGCACCAGAGTCGCCCCACTTCGCTCGGCCCAGATTCCAAGCTGCTCGGCCGCTGCTGCCCTAAACGTATCGGCGGCAGCCAGAACAACATGGCGCCCGGCAGCGCCTTCTCGCGTTGCAAGCTTTGCGATGGTCGTCGTCTTACCCACGCCATTTACGCCAACAAACATCCAAACAGTCGGCCCAGATACAGCCATCTGAAGCGTTCGATCCGCGGGCGATAGGAGGAGCGCTATCTCCTGGCGCAGCAGAGCCTCAACCTCCGAACTATCTTTGATCTTGGCTTCCTTAGCGCTTGCCCTAACCGCCTCCACAAGTCGAGTTGCGGTACTCACGCCTACATCCGCAAGGATTAGAGCCTCCTCGAGCGACTCCCACGTCTCGTCATCAATAGTGCTGCGCCCTGTTACCCCGGCAAGTGCCCCTGTGAATGCAGCACGCGTACGCCCAAGACGATCGCGCAGGCGCAGGGGTTCAGCCTTAGTCGCCTCTGCTTGAGTCGCCTCAGCCTTAGTCGCCTCTTCAAGAACATCCTCAATAACGCTCTTGCTATCTAGACCGCTATCCGTATCCGCTACTTGTTGCTCCGCGAGGTCGGGATGGAGCGCCGTATCAGTCTCAGGTGCAAGAACATCGGTCCCGCTACGTTCTTCTTTGGTCTCTCGCGGAACTAGCTGCGTGCTCTGTGACCTGCGAGCAACCGCTACGCGGTAACCAATGACGGCGGCCGCAGCCACCAACGCAGCCACCAACACGACGATAAGGACTAGCAATAGATTCGACATCGGGGCCGATGCTAACTGCCTAGCCCCGAGACTCCTCCACGCGCAGGTGGCGCGGGGCTCTTGGGAGCACCAGCCCCTGGAGGTATCGGTGTACCGAGTTGCCCTAGTCCGGGATCGATCCCTGCATCATCGAGGGCCTTCTTAACATGGCCGCGCAGGGCTCGCGCCACGACCCATTGCTTGGTCGCAACTGTGCGAATACTGATGCGCACCAAGATCCGGTCAGCGCTGATCGACTCGATCCCTAATACCTCTGGGGGAAGCAGGAGGGCATCGGCTATCTCTGCGTCAGATGAGAGTGCAGCGCCTGCGGTATTCAAGGCGCCAATTACTAGGTCGATATCTGTCTCGTATGCGACCGGCACATCCAGATTTACGACAGCCCACTGCTGAGTCTTGTTTCCAACCCTGCGTATCTCACCGTTAGGTACATACCAAACCACCCCGTCGACATCACGCACACGAGTCAAGCGGAGAGTGACGTGCTCGACAGTGCCAGTGGCTGAACCAAGATCGACAACATCGCCGACACCGTATTGGTCCTCGACAAGCATGAACGCTCCGGTGACTAAGTCTCTTACCAATGCCTGCGAACCGAATGCAAGAGCAGCGCCAAGTATGCCGACACTGATACCTAGCGCAGCAAGGCTTATGCCGAGCAACTGCATGCACATGATGGCAGCAGTGGACCAAACCAACAGACTGACCAAACTACGCAGAACAGTCCCGATCGTATTTGCGCGCTGCTCGCGCCTCAGGCTTGCCTCGGCTGGAGTTAAAAGACTGATTCCAGTGCGCTTCCCTAACGCAGTGAATCGGTCCGCCGCATTCGTGGAGATGTGCTTAACAAAGCGCCGAACGAGCACTCTGAGTATCCGTGTAACAATCCAAGCGACGGCAAGAATCAGAGCTATTCGAAAGGGCTTCGCAAGAATCTCTGAGGCACGCGCCGCCCCCGAAGAATCTGTAGCCCCATAGACAACCCTGCAGAGGACTCCCTGCTCGCCGAGCGGTCCGCATACCGATACCGGCGCAGGCGCAGCGAATTCGGCGGCGCGTAGAACGGCGAGAGCAATCACTGCGAGGCCCTAGAAATCACTGAAGGACTATCTCCCCACGCATTCTCTGGCTCACAACCTTCGTTGATCCTCCTGGAGGCATAGAGACGCCGAACATGCAGTCGCCGGCCTCCATCGTGCGCCGCTGGTGAGTAACAATCAATAGCTGCGCTTCGTCGCGGAACTCGCGCACAAGATCTAAGAAACGATGCAGGTTCACATCGTCTAGCGCTGCCTCTACCTCGTCGAGCAGATAGAAGGGCGATGGGCGTGAGCGGAAGACCGCAAAGAGGAATGCAAGAGCGGTTAGGGATCGCTCTCCACCGGATAGAAGCGATAGGCGCTTTGTGTTCTTGCCTGAGGGGCGCGCCTCTATCTCGATACCGGTCTCCAACAGGTTGCTCGGATCGGTCAAGAATATTCGCCCGCTTCCCCCTGGGAATAGCGTGGTGAACAAGTCAGTGAAGTTGCCCTGAACGTCATCAAAAGCCTTCTCGAATACAGAGATGATCTCTTGATCAACGGCCTTGATGACGCGCTGAAGTTCGCGACGAGAAGATTTCACGTCCTCAAGTTGCTGCTGCAGGAAGTCGTGGCGCTCTTGCAGTGCGTCGTACTCCTCTAGCGCTAATGGGTTGATCGGCCCCATAATCCGCAGCTCGCGATCAAGGTCTCTACCTCTACCCGCAAGCGTTGAACCCTCTGGGGCAACCGGTGCCTCTACATCGAGTGTTGCAGACGGCTCGCAGTCGAAGTCGGCTCGAATTCGTTCAACGAGAGTCTCGAGACGCATGCGCGTCTCCGCGTCCTCTACCTCTAGGCGCCCGACCTGCTCGCGCACAACCGTTAGAGACCGTTCGGCCTCAACTCGCTCACGTCGTAGATCACCGAGGCGGCTCCCCGCCTCATTCGCCCTCTCGCTACGGCGATGGTGCTCGCCGCGGAGACGCTCGAGCGCCACGTCAATCAATGACGTGCGCTCAGCGAGGCGAATACCAACTTGTGCGAAATCGCTCGCACGCAGCGCTAGCGAGGCCCGGCGACTCTCAGCTAAGGCCTTTGCCTCTGGGTCCTTCGCAAGTCTCTCCTCGACTGCGACAAGGCGCCGCTCTAGGCCGGTGCGCCTCTCCTCAATCGCGGCTGATGCAACTTCGGAGTCTCTGCGCAGCGCAGCTACAGCTGCCTCACCGGCCTCCAACTCGGAGCGTTGAGCAGTTCGTAGCGCTAATAGCTCGGCAGCATCGCGCTCCGCCGTCTCGAGCTCAGGGAGAGAAGCCTCGATCTCTGCAATTCGTGCATGCTCTTCGCTTAGGGCACCGCGCTGGGTAACTGCACCCTCCTCTAGAACGCGCTTCTCCTCGGCCCGCTCGATGATCTCGCCATCGATGCGCGAGAGCGAAGCTGTTGCGTTCTCTAGCGATATCGCATTTGACCTGTTCGCTTCACGCGCGAGTTCTTCACGCTCTCGAGCACTTCGCTCAGCAGCGCGCGCTCCGTCTAGCGCTGTTCGCGCGGTAGCAGCAGTTTCTTTCGCCTGCTCAGCCTTCTCGCGAGCCTCGTCTAGAGCGCTCTGGGTAACGCCGGCTGATTCATCGGCACCTATTCGCCATGCTGATCGACCACCAAAGCGGTCACCTGCTCGCGTAACTGCAACGACATCCGGGCGAAGTAGAGCAGCATCTAGAGCTCTGGACCAGTCGCCCTCTACCAAGATATGCCCGGCTAGAAGGCGAGCCAATACGGCGTCTAGTCCTGGAAGCGAGGTACGCACACAGTCAACTAGCGCTCTCGTGCCAGCGGGGACCATCTCGCCTTGTACCGACTGCACCGAAGAATCAACGACTAACAACAATGCTCGAGCATCGCCTGCCACAAGACTGTCGAGAGCAAGGCGCGCTGAGTCGCCTCCCTTGACAACAATCGCGCGCATCGCATCGCCTAGTGCACTAGCGACTGCTGCCTCGGTCCCTGCCTCTATAGAGAGATGATCGACTAGAGGTCCAACAACACCTGAGAGACCATCGATTCGAGCTGCACCTGCTGCATCTCGTGCGCTATCCAATGCGAGCGCCAGTGCCTCAGAGCGCGCTGCCCATCTGCTCGCCTCGGCCTCGGCCTTCCTAAGCGCCTCTTCTGTTGCCTGTGTCGACAACACCGCTGCCTCGAACGCTGATCGCTGCGCAGTCGCGTCTGCAACCAGACTCTCTGTTCTCTGAGCAGCCTCTGCCGTGCTTATCTGCAGCGCTGATTGCTCAGCGCTTAAACGTACGAGCCGCTCGGCAATCTCACGTGCACGAGCATCAAGACGCTCGGGCTCCTGCTCGCTACGCCCAAGTGCATCGCGGCGCGCGGCTAACTCTCTGCGCGCAGCCTCTGCTGCTCCGGCATCTGGAACTGCTGCTTCCTGCGCCTGAAACTCTGAACGACGAAGAGCTGCCTGAGCCTCAGCGGCTGCGATGCTTGCTGCGGTTAGAGATAGAGCGGAGGCCTCTTCATCGACAGCGGCGAGTTGCTCCCTAAGAGCACCCACCTCGGCAACAAAGTTATCTACAACACCTTCATCGGCAGCGGCGCTCAACTCGCGCTCGACATTGCGCTGCTTCTCAGCAAGAAGAGCTCCGATCCCGCGAGCCCTCTCACGCAGTGCCTCAATACGAGCGAGCATGCTTGCAAGATCGCCGTGGCCAGCGATGGTCAGCAATCTCTCTGCATCGATGACCGAGAGGTCTAAGTCGCGCAGGCGAGCCTGCAGTTGAGCATCCTCGTTTGCAAAAGAAGCGCGCTTCTCAACTATGCGCTCACCTTTTGCGGTCAAACTTCCCAGCTCTACACCGGCTAAGTAGGTTCGAATAGCACGGAGCTCATCGACAAGACCATCGTGGCGACGTGCGGCGTCTGCCTGGCGCTGCAGCGGTGCTAGCCCTCTTCGAACTTCACGAAGCAAATCATTTAGACGAAGAAGGTTTCCCTCTGTTGCCTCAAGTCGTCGCTCTGCTTTCTCGCGGCGCTTGCGATACTTGAGTACTCCAGCTGCTTCTTCAATGATGAGTCGTCGATCCTCGGGTCGTGCGTTTAGTACCGAGTCGAGTTGCCCCTGGCCAACAATTACATGCTGCTGTCGGCCGATACCTGAGTCAGATAACAACTCTTGAATGTCGAGCAGTCGGCAAGGCACTCCATTGATCGCGTACTCAGAGTCGCCACTCCTAAAGAGCGTGCGCGTGATGGTTACCTCTGAGAACTCAATCGGGAGAGTCGCTGATCCGTTGTCGATAGTTAGCGACACCTCTGCGCGACCGAGCGACGGGCGCGTCGATGTGCCTGCGAAGATGACATCGTCCATTTTCCCACCGCGCAGAGAGCGCGGCCCCTGAGCACCGAGTACCCACGCGACAGCGTCGACAAGGTTTGACTTACCGGATCCATTTGGACCGACGACGACCATGACGCCTGGTTCAAACTCGAGAGTTGTCTTCTCGGCAAACGACTTGAAACCCCTAAGGGTCAACGACTTAAGAAACACGCGCGAATCCCCCTTCTCCGTCCGAAACCGGAGCGTAGCGATGAGCGCCGCAGCGCGCGCGCATATGCAGAATCAATGCAACCTCAATAATCATTTGCTCAATCATCATTTTATGGAGAAGGCGCTTAAGCCCTCATGCTCCTCGATCTCTACCTCAACACTCTCGACCACTGCATGGGTTGGGCCCGTCTTGGACCACTCAATTAGCCGGTCAACATCATCGGGAGCACCCTCAAATACTGCCTCCACGGCACCATTAGGGGTATTTCGGACCCATCCGAAGACGCCGTTCGCCCGAGCCTGTTCGCTACACGAATCCCTAAACCAGACCCCCTGAACGCGCCCGGAGATAAGGAGGCGACGTCGAATCAGCCCAGATTCTTGCGAATTTTGGGCCATCCTCAGATCTGACACGCTGGGCAGAAATAGGTAGT
>WLHA01000008.1 GCA_009702955.1 Actinomycetota bacterium | reverse complement strand
TTACTTATTTAGGCGCTCTCTGGGTTGGAGCCATTGCTGTTCCACTTAACCCGCAGGCTCCATCTGTTGCTGTAGCGGAGGAGCTTGAGCGCGTCGGAGCAAAAATATTGGTCTGTGGGCGCGCAGGCAGCATCCACCTAGGCCTGGTCGGTGCAGTTTCTTTTGAAGAGCTGATGCAGTCCAGAGAGTCGGCACCGTCGGGGAACGTCTCTGCGGTTGAGCGTGAAGATAGCGATGTCGCCGTGCTGCTCTATACCTCTGGAACGGCAGGCGCGCAGCGCGCAGCGATGCTTACTCATGGAAACCTTGCCTCGAATATCAAACAAGTTCTTGATGACACTGGCCTTGCAATCACACCGGATGACCTATCGCTCGGCGCGCTGCCGTTCTTCCACGTATTCGGATTGAACGTTGTGCTCGGCGTCACCCTTGTCGCTGGTGGAGCGGTCGTACTGATTGATCCTTTCACTGCGCCCCAGGCAATCGATTTAATCCGTAAGCACTCGATCACTGTCGTAGCTGGTGTTCCAGTGATGTTCGATGCCTTCAGCGCTGCGGATAGCGAATTAGGCGAGAATCTCGGCTCGGTACGCTTAGCTGTGTCTGGCGCCGCGACGCTCTCCGCTAAATCATCTGCAGCGTTTACACAGCGTTACGGCGTAACTATCCACGAGGGCTACGGACTTACTGAGGCATCTCCGATCGTTACCAGCACTGCATCTGGGGGCGCTGCTCGCATCGGATCAATCGGTCCAAGTGTTCCAGGAGTCGAGGTTCGCTTAGTGGGCCCCGATGGTACGGACGTCTCTGCCGGTGACCCGGGGGAGATCTGGGTGCGAGGCCCAAATGTTTTCGCCGGATACTGGGGAGACCCCGAAGCGACTCAACGCGTGCTCACTGATGGGTGGCTTCACACCGGTGATGTTGCGGTCTCTGATGAAGATGGTTATTTGAGTCTTGTTGACAGGCTTAAAGACTTGATCATCGTCTCTGGCTTCAATGTCTATCCGGCCGAGGTTGAGGATGTGCTTCGTACGCACGCCAGTGTTGTCGATTGTGCCGTGGCCGCGATTCCAGACGAACGTACTGGAGAAGCAGTAGGGGCATGGGTTGTGCTGGAGAAGGGAGAGAGAGTCGATCTTGATTCACTCCGTCGCCACGTTGGTTCTCGACTCGCGCGCTACAAGATTCCGAGCAAGTTCACTTTTGTAGATGAATTGCCCCGCAGCGAGGCTGGGAAACTACTGCGACGCGCGCTTACCCTCTAGTTGCTTGTTGAAGGCTCGACTTGATTCGCTCCTTGGCCTGCTCCGGATGCAACTAGGAAGCCCGCGTAGATCACAGAGATTCCTAGAGCCAGCGAAACAGTGAACGCGGTGTCCTTACCTACGACCCCTTGGATAAGCCCTCCGCCGGAGAGAATTAGTGTCCCTAACGCGATTAGTGCATTCGCTATCGCGCGTCTTCGCGCAACTGTGCCCGGCTCGCGCATCCAGCGAATTGCAGAGAGCGCTGCGCCGATAATGATCACGAGTGCGCCTAGGCCACTCCCAGATGCAGCGAGGACTCTCGGCAGTACGGGCAGGACCTCTTTGCCGACCGGAATGGCCGATCCGGCAATGCCAGGCGCTATCGCACACGTGAGCATTGCACCGAGAGCCATTCCGCTGAATGCAACCAAGCACCACTGCACCCTGCGCCCAATTGTGTTGCCGTGAATCAAGTAGATCGTCCCTAGGGCAAGCCACGGAACCGAGAGAATCGCCCCGAGTAAATAGAAGGCTCGGAAGGTTCCATTGTCCCAACCGGTGGTTACCCCGATGAAGAGGGCAGCCGAGGCGAGGGCAAATGTTGCGAGTGCAAATGCCCAGGCACCATCTTGAGGTCGTCGGTGTCTTGTGGCGCGAGCCAGCGTGGCCTGAGCAAAAAGGGTGGCCACCACAGTGGCTATGAAGGCGAGGGAGGCTTCCATTCGGCCTTGAGCGTAAACCCAAGCGCACTTGGGGGTACCGTCGGGGGTGTGGGCGATGAAATGGGCGATGAAAAGGGCGATGAAAAGCAGGCAGATATCGGTGCTGATATTGAGTCACCGCTTGGGGATAACCCGCGACCCGTCCACCATGTGTACCCGGTTGGGCTAGTAGTTGAGGGCAGGCGCTGCGTGGTCGTCGGCGGTGGGCGTATCGCTACCAGACGCCTCAGAGCGCTCCTAGAGGCGGGTGCTGATCTCGAGGTAATCGCGCCGGACGCGAGCCCTGAGATCGCCTCTCTGGCGGAGAGAGGGTTGATTACGTGGCACCGCCGTGGCTTCGCCCCTCAAGACCTTGATGGAGCCTGGTTGGCCCTAAGCGCAACCGGAGTCCTCGAGGTAGACCAAGAGGTAGCCCGATGCGCAGACGAGTATCGGGTATGGGTCGCCTCAGCCGATGACCCGAGCGCCTCGACCTGCAGTATTCCCACGGTCCTGCGTAGGGGCGACCTCCTTCTCACCATCAGCACCGGTGGGCGAAGCCCCGCATTGGCTGCATGGCTAAAAGAGCGCTTATCTGAAGAGTTTGGGCCTGAGTATGAGACGCTTCTAGATGTGATGGCTGAGATTCGCGACGAGCAGAAGGCCCTAGGGCTGCCCACTGAGGGCCTCGATTGGCGACGGGCGCTGGATTCGGGAATCCTTGAGGATGTACGAATGGGCCGTATAGACGCGGCCAGGGAGGCACTTCGAGCATGTCGTTGATTGTTGTAGGCCTCAATCACAACACCGCGCCCGTTGAGATGCGCGAGCGAGTCGCTGTGCCATCTTCGAGGATTGTAAAAGCAGTACATGATCTAGCGAGCCGCAACCACCTTGCCGAGGTCGTACTTCTCTCAACATGTAACCGCACCGAGATCTATGTGCGCTGCACCAAGTTTCACAATGGCGTATCTGATGTGCAGGATTTCTTGGCCGATCAGGCATCGCTAGAGCCCGATGATTTCGCAGAGCACCTCTATACCTATTACGACGACGGCGCAGTTGCTCACCTATTTCGCGTCGCTGCCGGGCTCGACTCAATGATTGTTGGCGAGGGAGAGATTCTGGGGCAGGTTCGTGAGGCCTGGATGCTCTCCGAGAAAGAAGGAGCCTCTGGCCCGCTTCTGGATAGAGTTTTTCGCCATGCAATTGAGGCAGGCAAGCGCGCTCGCTCCGAGACAACTATTAGCCGCAACACTCTCTCTGTCTCGTCTGCGGCGGTATCGCTCGCAGAGCAGCACCTAGGGACGCTCGATAATCGATCGGTGCTAATTCTTGGTGCAGGTGATGTTGCACAGGGCATGGCGCGCGCTCTTGCAGCTGCCGGTGTATCCGATGTGGCGGTCGCAAATCGCACGCATGCACGCGCTGTGGAGTTAGCAGCGCGCGTAGGTGGCCGCTCTGTGACGCTCGCCGAGGTCGGCGATGTTCTAGCGAACGTAGATCTACTGCTCACCGCTACAGACTCAACAGAGGTTCACGTTGAGCGACAAGACATTGAGGCGGTAATGGAGGTTCGCGCTGGCCGCCCCTTAGTTGTCGTTGATGTGGCAGTGCCGCGAGATGTTGATCCCGGCGTTGGTCTCATCACCGGGGTGGCCCTCTTCGATATGGACAGCCTCAAGGCATTCACCGATGCATCTCTGTATGAGCGTCGCCGTGAGGTGCCAAAAGTTCAAGGAATCCTCATGGAGGAGCTTGAGCGCTTTCAACTAGACCGCACGATGCGCACTGTCGTTCCTTTGATCACTGCG
Source organism: Actinomycetota bacterium (assembly GCA_009702955.1). Classification (GTDB taxonomy): domain Bacteria; phylum Actinomycetota; class Acidimicrobiia; order IMCC26256; family IMCC26256; genus IMCC26256. Next base: position 10,793 of record WLHA01000008.1, on the reverse strand, counting down.
CTTCGCGAACGTGGCGAGGAGGTGCGTAACAACGAGTTAGCACGATCTTCATCTCGCCTTGCTGGCCTATCCGATGAAGAGCGTGCAAGCGTCGAGGCCCTCACAAAGTCAATCGTTAGCAAACTTCTGCACGAGCCGACAACACGCCTTAAAGAGTCCGCTGGAAGTGCACGCGGCGAGCTCCTGGCGGATGCAGTTGCTGCACTCTTTGATATTGAAGAGCCCGGCGATGAGTCTGCTACCTGAGATGCTCGAGACCCGAGATAGCACGAGCCGAAGAGCGTGACCTCCGGATCAAGTCGAGTGCTCCGTATTGCGACACGAGGATCTTCTCTTGCCCTATGGCAGGCCGAGCGCGTAGCTGAGCTGCTTGGCTCACCAGCTGAGCTAGTAATTATTGAGACTCGCGGCGACCAAGACACGACCAGCCCAATTCATGCGATCGGTGGCACCGGGGTCTTCGTAAAAGAAGTACAAGAGGCTGTGCTGCGCGGAGAGGCCGACCTTGCAGTTCACTCTGCTAAGGATTTACCGGCGATAACTATCGAGGGTTTGATTCTTGCTGCAGTTCCAGAGCGCGCAGACGCGAGGGATGCGCTCGTTGGTTCGCGACTCGACAAGCTCCCACAGGGAGCAAGCATTGGCACCGGATCTGTTCGCAGGCGCTCGCAGTTAGCAGCGCTTCGCCCAGATCTTGAGTTCGGAGAGCTGCGCGGCAATATCGGAACTCGCCTTAGTAAGGCAGCAGATTTCGATGCAATTGTTGTGGCCGCCGCTGCGCTAGATCGACTCGGCCTCGGAGATCGCATCTCTGAACGCTTAGAGCCATCGGTGATGCTTCCCCAAGTTGCGCAGGGTGCGCTTGCAGTTGAGTGTCGCCTAGATGATGCGGAGGCACTCGTTGCGCTTGCCGCTATCGACGATGCGATTGCCCATCTAGCAGTCAAGGCGGAGCGCGCTTTTCTAGCAGCGCTCGGCGGCGGCTGCGATGTGCCGGTCGGCGCCTACGCAACAATCAAGTCTGGCGGAATGATCTCGATGCAGGCTTTGGTGGCGCAAGAAGACGGCTCTGCTGTCAGACGAGCAAAGGGGGTCGGGAGCGATCCCGATGCCCTCGGTAGAAGCCTCTGCGCACTCTTGATGGAGGATGGGGAATGACCGTTTACTTAGTTGGAGCTGGACCTGGCGACCCCGGGCTGCTTACGCAGCGAGGCGCTGCTCTTATGCGTATCGCTGACGTGGTTGTTTACGACCGCCTTGCACACCCATCGTTACTCGCACTCGCTGCGCGCACTGCCGAATTGGTCGACGTCGGAAAATCTCCTGGCAATGTTGCGATGGATCAAGACGGCATTAACGCAACTTTGGTTGACCGCGGGCTGAAGGGTCTCGAGGTGGTGCGCTTAAAGGGTGGCGACCCGTTTGTATTTGGCCGCGGCGGCGAAGAGGCAGAGGTCTTGATCGCTGCAGGCGTGCCTTTCGAGGTCGTGCCCGGCGTAACAAGTGCAATCGCAGCCGCTGCTTATGCTGGGATTCCAGTTACCCATCGCAACGTATCTACACATGTCACGATTGTTACCGGCCATGAAGACCCTGCAAAGGGGCGCACCGATGTGAATTGGGAGGCACTCGGTGCGGTTGGCGGAACCGTTGTAATCCTCATGGGTGCCGCGCACATTCGCGATATTGCAGAGCGCCTTATGGCTGGTGGTAGGGGTGGCGATACTCCAGTCGCTGCAGTTCGTTACGGAACGCGCCCAGAGCAGCAGACACTGCGCACCACACTCGCCGAGGCGGGCGATGCTGGCATTCGTTCGCCATCAGCAATCGTTGTTGGAGAGGTTGCCGCTCTTGACTTCTCATGGTTCGAGCAGCGACCACTCCTAGGTGCGCGCATCGTTGTAACGCGCGCTCGCGAACAAGCGAGTTCACTGCGAGAAAGACTAGAGATTCTCGGTGCACTCGTACTTGAGCTGCCATCCATCAGGATCGAGCCCCTCGAGGTCACTCTCCCTGAGCTCGGTGGCTTGGAGTGGATCATCTTCACCTCACCTAATGGCGTAGATGGATTCTTTGAGAGCGGTATGGATGTCGCAGGGCTAGATGCGCGCGTGTTCTGGGGGGTAAAGGTTGCGGCGATTGGGCCAGGTACTGCAGCATCACTAGCCGCGCGCGGATTGCGCTGCGACCTACTGCCAGAGCGCTTTGTTGCAGAGTCGCTACTAGAGGCAATGCCCGACCCGACCGGCGAGGGAGCGCGCGTACTCATCGCAAGAGCCGAGGACGCTCGCGATGTGCTGCCAGAAGGCTTAACGGCTCGCGGTTTCTCAGTTGAGATTCTTGATGTGTACCGAACGGTACGAGCAGATCCAGACCCCGTTCTTCTTGAGCAAGTGCGCAGTGGCGATGTGGATCTAGTCACATTTACCTCTGGCTCCACCGTGAAGAACCTGACAGAGGTTCTCGGCGGGGTGCCTTCTCCACAGGCCGCTGTTATATCTATCGGCCCTATTACCTCAGAGGTAGCGACTGGCCTGGGCTGGGTCGTGACCCACGAAGCAGCAGAGCACACCATTGACGGAGTGATCGCCACAGCCCTTGCTGCGTGGGAATCAAGGGCATAGCGGTAACCTCACGGGTTATGGCCTTCCCCGAGCGTCGCCCGAGGCGACTTCGCACCACCCCTGCAATGCGGCGACTAGTCGCAGAGACGCGCCTCTCGGTTGATGATCTCGTTGCTCCTTTCTTCGTGAAAGAGGGACTCGATGCTCCAGAGCCCGTGCTCTCGATGCCCGGGGTTGCACAGCACACGATTGAGAGCGTCACCCTAGAGGCGAAGGCATTGGTAGCACTCGGGGTTCCATCGATAATTCTCTTCGGGGTACCGCTAGTTAAAGACGAGCGCGGTAGCGGGGCCGATCGAGCCGACGGGATCGTGCAGACGGCAGTGCGTGCAATCAGAGACGCGGTCGGTGACTCACTTGTGATCATGACCGACGACTGCCTTGACGAGTTCACAGACCATGGACACTGCGGATTACTTAGACCGGATGGCAGTGTTGATAACGATGCCACCCTTGAGCGCTACGCATCGATTGCAATCTCTCAGGCCGACGCAGGTGCAGATGTAATCGGACCTAGCGGGATGATGGATGGGCAGGTCGGTGCAATTCGCGCCGCGCTCGACTCGTCAGGCCACGCTGATACTGCGATCCTCTCCTACGCAGTTAAGTACGCGTCGGCGCTCTACGGCCCCTTTAGGGATGCTGCAGAGTGCGCGCCCAAATTTGGGGACCGTCGCGGTTACCAGATGGACGCAGGGAACGCGCGCGAGGCACTCGAGGAGGCAGCCCTCGATGTCGAGGAGGGTGCCGATATGTTGATGGTCAAGCCCGCGGTCGCTTACTTGGATGTAATAACCGCTCTTCGAAACTCATTCGATATTCCGGTTGCCGCCTACCACGTAAGCGGCGAATATTCGATGATCAAGGCCGCTGCAGAGCGTGGGTGGATTGATGGAGACGCAGTCGCACTCGAGCACCTTCTAGCTATCAAGCGTGCGGGTGCAGATTTCATACTCACATACTTGGCCCGCGAGGTCGCAGAGGTTCTCAACGCATGAGTCGCAATGAAGAGTTGTTCACGCGCGCGCAGGTAGTGATACCTGGTGGAGTTAACTCGCCTGTGCGATCCTTCCGCTCGGTGGGTGGAACTCCTTTCTTTGTTCAGTCTGCAAATGGCTCAACAATTACTGACGCTGATGGGCGCACATACATTGACTATGTACAGTCATGGGGTGCATCGATCCTTGGGCATGCCCACCCCGATGTTGTTGAGGCGATAAGAGAGGCTGCGCTTGCTGGTACCTCCTATGGCGCGCCAACAGAGCGCGAAGCGCTCCTCGCCGAGGCGATAGTTGAGCGTGTCGCATCTATTGAGAAGGTGCGTATGGTCTCTAGTGGCACAGAGGCTGTAATGACCGCAGTGCGCCTCGCTCGCGGTGTAACTGGCCGATCAAAGGTCATTAAGTTCGCCGGCTGCTACCACGGCCACTTCGATGCAATGTTGGTGGCCGCCGGAAGCGGTCTCGCAACACTCGGGATCCCAGGGTCTGCTGGCGTTACCGCAGGGTCGGTTGTAGACACAATCGTTGTTCCTTATAACGATCTAGTTGCACTCGATCGTGCGCTCGATGAGCACGGCAAAGACCTCGCTGCGATTCTCGTTGAGCCAATAGCCGCCAACATGGGTTTGGTGCCCCCTGCACACGGTTTCCTAGAGGGGTTGCGTGCTGCCTGCGATCGCGTTGGTGCACTACTTATATTCGATGAAGTCATCACAGGTTTTCGCGTGAGCCGTGGTGGAGCTCAAGAGCGTTTTGGGATCACTCCAGATATCTCAGTATTTGGGAAGGTTGTAGGTGGCGGGTTACCTCTAGCTGTTGTCGGCGCACCGGCGGCGATTATGGATCACCTTGCACCGCTCGGAGACGTCTACCAAGCCGGGACCCTCTCTGGTAACCCGCTAGCAACCGCAGCGGGCCTTGCGGTGCTCTCCCACCTTGATGACGCTGCATACGTTCGCCTTGAGGCCAATGCGACCCTCCTAGCCGAGGGGCTTGAGACAGCGTTTGAGGCAGCTGGTCTGAGCGCTCGAATTACTCAAGTTGGCACGCTTGTCGGAATGTTCTTCTCTGACTCTTCCGTAAACAACTACGCAGAGGCCCAGAGCGCTGACCACGAGATTTATGCGCGCTTATTCCATGCGCTCCTAGATCGTGGAGTGTGGTTCGCACCAAGTGGCTACGAGACGCTCTTCCCGTCCCTCGCACACAGTGCCACCGATCTAGTGAAGACCGACGAGATAGCAATAGAGGCAGCACTCTCGCTCGTGTAGATGCGCCGTCAATAGCCGCTGGCCTAGAGTCGCCCGCATGACACAGCCGAGAAGCATCGCATCAGACTCATCCCGCACTATTACTGACACTCGCGGTCAGATCGCACATGAGGCACATGTTGCCCACTCCGAGCGCCTGGTGCGCAAGTTCTACGCGGTCGGGGATAACGCTTGGTGCTTTGTAGGCAATGGCCTCTCCAACCAAACCTTCGTGCGCGGACCTGAGGGCATCATCGCTATTGACTCAGGCGAGTCGGTCGAGGAGCTGCGTGCGGCTATTCAAGAACTGCGCAGAGTTGCTAGCGAGCCGATCGTCGCCGTGCTCTACACGCACTTCCACTACGTGCAGGGAACTGCCGCGGTATTCGAGGAGGCAACAACACCGCAAGGAGCGGCACTCCCAATCTGGGGGCACTCAGGAATCGATGGCAACCGTCTGCGAGCAGGCGGGATAATTGCGCCTGCATATCTGCGGGGACTCGTGGAGCAGTTCGCGATTCGGATGCCAGACTCCGGCCCTGATGGTGTGGTGAACGTAGGCCTTGGTCTTGCATTTCGGCTAGCGGATCACGCTCCATGGACGAACGGATACCTCTCGCCTACAAATACGTTTGAGACTGCAACGGTTCTTAACCTTGCTGGTCTCGAGATTCATGTCGAACCGGCACCAAGTGATGCGGATGACTCGGTTACCTACTGGTTCCCGAGCCTTGGGGTAGCAGTGCACAACCTTGTGTGGCCTGCGCTATTCAACATCTTTGCTATCCGCGGCGAGGAGTATCGCGACCCGCGCGTCATGCTTCGCGGTATCGATCACCTTCGCTCCCTAGAGCCTGCCCACATAATCGCGACGCATGGTCCGCCCATGTCGGGTACTGACGAGATCTCAACTCGAGTGACGCGTTCACGAGATGCGATTCAGTTTCTCTGGGATCAAACAGTGCGATGGACAAACCGCGGAGCAACCTCAACTGAGCTTGCTCACCTTGTTGTCCTCCCTGAGTTCTACAACGAGGATTACTTAACCTCAGAGCTATACGGAATCGTTGAGCACCATACGCGCCAGATCCGGAGTGGACTCTTTGGCTTCTTCGACGGCGACCCGCAGCAACTTCTCCCGCACGCCCCTGTAGAGCGATCAAAACGCTTTATTGAGGCGATGGGCGGCAAGGAGCGAGTCCGCGAGATGGCTAGCGCTGCACTCGCCGATGACCTGCGTTGGGCACTCGAACTCTCTGGGATCCTCGTAGCAGCAGCCGACTCCGATGAGGCAGATCGTTTACTCCTAAGTGCGGCGTTGCGACTAGTTGGGCAGCGCACTACCTCTGCCAACATACGTAACTGGTGCATAACTCGTGCGCTTGATCTTGAGGGCGCACTCGACATGAGCGCATACAAGGTGCATCGCGTCTTCCCAATTCAGATTATGCAGTGGCCCATCGAGACTGCCATTGGTGTGCTGAAAGTATTTGTTGACCCAGACACAACTGACGGCATTGACGCCCATGTTGCGTGGAACCTCGACGGCGAGATAGCGGGCCTGCATTTCCGTAACGCGATTGCTTGCGAGACCAACGGAGATGGCGCGAGTACAACCTACGTAGGATCCCGCGAGGACTGGGGATGGGTTATCTCCGGTCAGGGGACGATCGATCAGGCGGTTGAAGAAGGAAGATTCAGCGTCATCGGTGATGCAGTTAGCGCGCGCAATGCTCTTCGTTGCCTAGACCACGCATCATTTAGGTAATGGCAACTGATCAACACAATCTTCCCCACCCCACTCCAGAGTTTGAGGGGGAGATCTCCAGACTGATCAACGACTCCAAACCGCGTAGGTTGGAGAACGCGCAGGCTCCTGAGGGTGCGCCCAATATCCTCCTTGTGATGCTTGATGACGTTGGTTTTGGCTCGTACTCAACATTCGGCGGACCGATCGATACCCCTGTATTTCAAGCTATTTCTGACCGTGGTCTGCGCTATAACCAGTTTCATACAACGGCTCTCTGCTCCCCAACGCGCGCATCTCTTCTAACCGGTCGCCAGCACCACTCAGTACACATGGGTGGCATTACTGAGATCGCAAACTCATTCCCGGGTTATGACTCTGTTCTCCCTTCCGAGGCCGCAACGATTGCCCAGGTCTTACGACTATCTGGTTACTCAACTGGTTGTTTTGGAAAATGGCACCTCGCGCCGCTATGGGAGCAGAGCCCTGCAGGGCCTTTTGATCGCTGGCCAACCGGCGTTGGCTTCGATCGCTTCTACGGAATACTCGGCGCAGAGGCATCTCAGTTTGAGCCCGCGGTATACGACCAGACAACTCCAATCAATCCACATATTGGTCGCGATGATTATCACCTGAGCGAAGACCTAGCTGATCAGGCAATCAACTGGATTCAGCGTCAGCATGTCTCTGCGCCCGATCGGCCTTTCTTCTGCTACTTGCCAACTCCAGCGGTACACGCACCGCACCATGCTCCACGCGAGTGGATCGATCGCTTCGCCGGTGCATTCGACGACGGCTGGGACGCGATGCGCACCCATATTCATGAGCGCCAAATACAACTCGGCGTTATTCCACCGGAGACTGTTCTAACTCCGCGCCCAGAGCAGATACCCGCATGGGATGACTATCCAGATCGATTCAAACCTGTCGCAACGCGCTTAATGGAGTGTTTTGCAGGGTTTCTTGCACATACCGATGCTCAGATTGGGCGAGTTATTGATGCGATTGACGAACTAGGTCTTACGGATAACACGCTCGTTATCTACATCACCGGTGACAATGGCGCCTCTGCCGAGGGCACAGTAAACGGTGCATGGAGTGCGCCTTCATTTCAGAATGGTGTGCACGAAGACCCCGAGTGGCTCCTCGAGCACATGGACGATTTCGGAACAGCGCTCTGCGAGAATCATTTCAATGTCGGATGGGCCTGGGCTCTCGACTCTCCGTTCCAATGGATGAAACAGGTTGCCTCGCATTTTGGTGGCACACGAAACGCTCTAGCTATCTCATGGCCAAAACGAATAAAAGATGTTGGAGCATTGAGGAGCCAGTTCCATCATGTGGTCGATATTGCTCCCACGATTTACCGAGCGGCCGGCATCACAGAGCCTGAGAGCGTGAACGGGATCTCACAGATGGAGATGCATGGGGTCTCAATGGATTACACCTTTGATAATGATGGTGAGAGCAAGCGCACTACTCAGTACTTTGAGATTCTCGGCAACAGGGCGATCTACCACGAGGGCTGGGTAGCTGCATGCTTCCATGGAAGGCTTCCTTGGATCCGCCTTCAGGGGTTTGAGTTCGATGGCGAGCAGGAGCGCTGGGAGCTCTATGACATTCGTAACGATTTCTCGCAGGCAGTAGATCTAGCAGAGAAGTACCCAGAGAAACTTAGCGAATTACTAGAGAAGTTCGACGAAGAGGCAAGACGATTTGGTGTCTACCCGCTGCGCGATGTCTCTTCGCCGCGCGCTGGTGAGTTCGGTGTGCCCTCGCTACTAGGTGAGCGCACATCGATGACCTACACGCCCGCGCATGTTCGTATGCCGGAGTCATCGGTCTTGAATTTAAAGAACGCATCGTGGCGCATAACAGGCGAGATAACAGTTAGTGCTGATTCCCCCGCCGAGGGAGTGGTCGCATGCCAGGGCGGAAATATGTCTGGCTGGTCTCTCTATCTAGATAGTGGACGACCCGCGTTTGTATATAACTGCTTTGGGCACGAGGTCACAACCCTGATGAATGATCGGGTCCTTGAAGCAGGGCGCCACGAAGTCGCTGCAACCTTCGACTACGACGGAGGGTTCGGCGCAGGAGGCGAGCTAGTGCTCAGCATCGATGGAGATGCAGTGGCGCACGCGCGTATTGAGCGCACCGTACCGCTCGTCTTCTCTATGAGCGGCGAGACATTCGATGTAGGCATTGATACCGGATCTCCGGTTGGTAACTACCCGCACGGATTCACCTTCAACGCCGAGATCCATGGAGTGACGCTTGAGAGGTTGAGTGAGCCTGGGGATGCGGTAGCGGCCGCGATGAAGGCTGGATTACTCCAGGCTGGTCTGCGCACTCAATAGCGGGGAGAGCCCGGAGCATTCCAAAAGGGAATGGGTCTGCCCGGCTTTGAACCCCACAACCCCCAATTGCTGAGGTAAGTGTCATAGAGATATTTGCAAAATGCAAGTACTTTCTCTATGGACAAATCGTACTTTGTATACGATAATAACTACATGAGGGCAGGAGAAAAGGAGAACAAAGGCTCCGCTGTCGCGTCTGGGCGAGTCGCAGCGAAGGCTGAGGCCAGTAGGCAGGCGCTAGTGGAGGTCGCCATTGAGCGCCTCTTAACTCATTCACTAGATGGGCTTGCTTCACTCGTAAACCCCTCAGTGCTAGCCCGAACCTCAGAGACAGTGAGTGTCGATACTGCATACCGACTCCTAGAGTCACCCGAGGCAACCCTTGCGCTCGTGGTCGAGAGCGTCGCCTCGCCTGAGTTCTCAGCCCCAAAAATTGGCTGGAACGCTCTCGAAGAGGTCACTCGCCTAGGGGTTGAGACGCATAATGAAGGGGTTGCGCTTGAGTCAGCAGCCGCAGTACTGCGATATTTTCTTGAGGCCAATTTCTCCTCTCCGGCGAGACCGCTTGGGAGAATCCTCGATGCGGCTGCGCTGACCGCGAGCGCAGAGTGGCACGGCGAATTGGCGATTCGAGAGGAGCGCCGAGAGCTTGCCCTGCAGATACTCGAGGCCCGTCGTGCCTCGAATCAATCCATCGCAGACAACATGCGATGGATAGGTCAAGAAGCATTTTCAGAGTTGCGGCGTCGCCCGAAACCTGGGTTAACCATGGACTCAATCGTCATGCTTCTTCACTCTCTAGCGGATGGTGCTGTCGATCGTATGCTGATCTCCCCAGGGTGTATGTCCCTCGATGAGGTTGTGAGCGCGATGATTGAACTCGCAATGGCCCTCTCAGAGGATGGCTCGATGAGCGATCCTAGAACCCCGGATAATGAAGATGGGCGACGAGTCTTCACTGAACTCGTAGCTACTGCGGATAACTTCTGGAGCGGAGGTGGCAGGATGGAGACGATAGCGGAGGCTTCAATCCAGCTTGACACCTCCCTAGAGACGCTCATGGTTCTCTTCCCTACAATCAATCATCTCGCCGACTCTGTACTTCGTGTGCGCACGATTGCATCGGGGATTGACCCTGGTGCCCTTGAGCCTATGAACGTACTTCTAGCGGCCTCTCTTAGGAGGTTGGCGCGCGCAGCAGACACCATTCCAGCGGTGGTGCGCTATGCAAGCGACATCAACGAGGAGCACTCTGTACTTAATGAACTCTGCCAACTAGCAGCGAGCATCGCAACCAATGTCGGCACGTCCGTGGAACCCCAGCGGCTAGCAGAGCAGTTGGTCTCGCTCGCATCCCAGGGGACCTCCCAGATCGAGACTGTTGAGTTGCTACTAGAGATACTGCAGGCAAAGCCTGCTACCTAGCAACGCTTACTTAGCGTCGCCCTCGTGGTCAGCGTCTTGGCGCTCTTCGCGTTTTTTGCGAATGCGGTCCATGTAGAAGAGCGAGGCAAAGAGGAGTCCGATAAATACCGCCAACAGCACGAAGGCGAGTCCGCCTTGGCCGTTCTCTCCACCGGCGTCGACCATCTGGCCGTTGTTGATGTCAGGTCCGCAGCCAGTGAGCATCACAAGCGTTGCGAGAGTTAGAAGGGCGAGAGCTGCACGCCTAATGACGAGAGCAGTTTGAGTAGTGGTGAGTCTCGAGGTCATCTTTATCAATACTCCTAGACGCCAGCGGGGGTTGGGGAGTTGTCGGCGGCCTCTTGCTCGGCTAGTTCCTGAAGGTCACGCTCTCGCCAGTGAAGCCC
>WLHA01000079.1 GCA_009702955.1 Actinomycetota bacterium | reverse complement strand
TCCTCTAATCGGTGCGTTTATCGATACTGCAATTATGAGAGGCCTTGAAGACACGACTGAGGCCACGAGGCTCGTCGTCTCAATCGGACTCTTGGTCGGGCTAATCGGATTAGCGAACTGGATTTGGAAGCCTGGTGTCAGCCGTAACGTCCCCCCATTTTTTAGTGGCCATTATTTTTCGCTTGCAGACACTCGAATCACAGGTCAGCAATTAGTCACCATTGCTGTAGCGGTAATAGTGGCCTTCTCGCTCTGGCTATTCCTTCGCCTAACGCGCACAGGTGTAGCGATGCGCGCGGTGGTAGATGATCGAGCGCTTGCCTCTCTCAACGGCGCACGCCCCAATAGAGTCTCAATGCTTGCATGGGCGATGGGGTGCACTCTTGCCGGCATTGGCGGAATACTTATTGTTCCTAACGTCTCACTTGATGCCGGAACGCTCTCGCTCCTAATCGTGAACGCATACGCCGCAGCGATCATTGGTCGCCTTAGAAGCCTTCCCCTTACATTCCTGGGTGCGTTAATTCTTGGTTGCACCGAGGCTTACCTCTCTGGGTATCTCAAGAGCACCCCCAATCTTGCGGGGCTTCGACTCGCAGCCCCTGCAATCTTGCTCTTCATCGTGCTACTAATAATCCCGACATCGCGCCTTCGTGGTAGGCGCCAGAGTCGCGAGTTTTTCCCGATGCCGAGTTGGACTGGGACATATGTCTTTGCTGGCGCAGTTGTATTCGGTGGGGTAGTGCTAGCTACAACACTCTCTAACTCTGATGCCGTTACTTATGGACGCATATTTGCGGTAGGCATACTTGCGCTCTCGCTAGTTCCGTTGGTTGGTTTTGCTGGGCAGATCTCTCTTGCCACGCTCTCCTTCGCCGGGATCGGTGCCCTGGTATTCGGGCATTTAGGTGCGGGTGGCAATCCTTTAGCCTTAGTTCTTGCTTTCATAATTCCGGCGGCAGTGGGTGCGCTCATCGCTCTCCCGGCTCTGCGGCTCTCGGGAATTTACTTGGCCTTGGGGACTGCAGCCTTCGCTGTTGCGCTCGACCGATGGATTTTCAACCTCGCAGATTTTGATATTGGGCCGCTACACATCAGCCTCTTCCAGCTTGGATCAACAGAGGTGGCTCCGCTCAATATTTTCGGGTACTCCTTCAACACGCCAGCGCGCCAAATGGTTCTCGTAAGCGTTGCGTTTGCACTTATTTCCATCGCAGTTGTAGCGGTGCGAAGGAGCGCGTATGGCCGACGCCTTCTTGCGATGAAATCAAGTGAGGCTGCATGCGCGACTCTCGGTCTCAACCTGATGGGCACGAAGCTCACGGTGTTTGCACTCTCCGCGGGGATATCAGGTGTGGGTGGGGCAATTTTGGGTACACAGCTGAGGTCTATCAGTCCACAGAACTTCGACTTCGTGAGCGGGCTCCCGGTGCTACTCCTTACCGTTGTTGGCGGAATTGGTACTGTCGGCGGGGCTTTGTTTGCAGGGGTTTCGTTAATGGGTATTCTCCCGCTGCTTGCGCTTCTCGGCGCATTCTTCGCGAATGTCGCAGGCCTGCTGCCTGGTATCGCAGGGGTTGGGCTTGGGCGCAACCCCAATGGATCCATTCATGACATTAGAGATGGTTTTGAGCCAATCATGCGCTATCGGCCAGCCATAATTTGGCTCGTGATCGTCATTCCTGCGCTATGGATTCTTCGGCTTGCAGGCTTCTACGGCAACACGGTCTTCTTTCCGCTTATCGTGTTGGCGCCAGTCATCGCAGTCACTTTTGCAACCATCAAGATTGGTGGACTTGAGCAGACCCCAACTGTCGATGACATACCGCTTGAGTGGAAGGGCTTTATTGAGCCATGGAGCGAGAATGATCTCGCTGGCTTGGATGCTGCGCTTGGAATTAACGAAGTGAGCATTCATGCCGCTCCTTGAGATATCTGAGGTATCGGTTCGCTTCGGCGGGAACCTTGCCCTTGATGGGGTATCTATCGCTGCTGAGGCAGGCGAGATAACTGGTTTGATCGGCCCCAACGGTGCAGGGAAAACAACGCTTTTTAACGTAATTACTGGTCTTCAGTCGCTCACGTCTGGTCGAGTTATCTTGTCCGGGCGCGAACTTAGAAAGCTCTCGCCCACGAAGCGAGCTCGTCTTGGTCTGGGGCGAACTTTCCAGCGTTTAGAACTCTTTGGGATGCTGAGCGTTCGCGAGAATATTCGCGTCGCAGCAGATATTCACAAGTCCTATAGCGGATCCAAAGACGATCCGGCACAGGTAGTTGAGGCAATGATCGACAAAGTCGGGCTGCGCTCAGTTGCTGATGCAAGGGTTGACGCTCTACCTACAGGGCAGTGCCGACTCGTTGAGTTGGGTCGATCGCTCGCTACAAGACCAAAGGTGCTGCTACTAGATGAACCAGCATCAGGTCAGGACGACACGGAGACCGTTGCATTTGCACTTCTCCTCAGGGAGTTAGCTGCCGACGGAATGGCAGTTGTGCTTGTTGAGCATGATGTCGCACTGGTAATGGAGGTATGCGCAACGGTGCATGTCCTCGATTTCGGGAGAGTCATTGCCTCTGGGAAGCCAGCCGAGATACAGACCGACTCAGCTGTCCTCGCCGCTTACTTAGGCTCAGGTGCTAAGTGAGCACGCAGACTCCACTCCTAGAACTACGAGGGATACACGCTGCGTACGATCGAATCGAAGTCCTATTCGGAGTGGACCTCGTTGTGAACCAGGGGAGCGTTGTTGCGCTACTCGGGCCTAACGGCTCCGGTAAGACAACACTTCTCAAAGTTGCGTGTGGGCTTATGGCTCCTATAGCGGGGGATGTTCTTTTCGCCGGCAGGAGGGTCAATGGAACGCGACCCGAGGAGCTTGCTCGACGCGGAATTTCAATGGTCCCTGAGGGTAGGGGAGTGTTTCCAAACCTGAGCGTGCGTGAAAACCTGAAGATGATGACCTATACAGGTGTCCCTCTCTCTCAGATTGAGGAGATTGCATTCGGGCGTTTTCCGAGGCTTGCTGAGCGCTCACGCCAGTTAGCGGGCACCATGTCAGGCGGGGAGCAGCAGATGCTTGCTATGGCTCGCGGATTAGCTACCAATCCCGCTGTACTTATCCTCGATGAGCTATCGATGGGGCTCGCCCCGATAATCGTCGAGGAACTTTATGAGATCGTTGCACAGGTAGCGCAGAGCGGAGTCTCTATCCTTGTGGTCGAGCAGTTCGCTAGTTCTGTGCTTGGTGTAGCTGATCGTGCTGCCATCATGGTCCATGGTCGTATCGTTAGAGACGGAACACCGGCTGAGCTAGAGAATGAATTGTCGAACGCATATCTAGGGAATCAACAGGAAAGTAGCGGGGGAGAATAATGAACGCTGAGCAGACCGATCGAGTCGAGCAATTCAAATTGGAGATGGAGCAACTCGGCGTGAAAGATCCGTCTCAGGGGCGCGACCGCCTCTGGGTGCGAATGGCGATTGGCCTAATGGCCGGAGGGTTGATCTGTGCAATCGCTGCATATCCATTGGCAGCCACAGGTAACGACCTCGAGCAGGGCCAGGCCATTGTGCAGGGAGTCCTTGGGCTCACGGCTGCCGTTGTTGGATCAGCGCTCTTTCTGCGTTACTCGTTCGCCAATTTCCTCCGATTCTGGATGGCTCGCCTCTCCTATGAGCAGCAGGCTCAGGCTGATCGGATTATTGGTAGCCGATAACAGCAGCTTTTTGTTGGCTGTGTGTTGGCTGCAGTTAGGCCATAAGAGTCTCTCGGTATGGCCTTAATCGGCGTATTTGATGCGCTGCGCTGCTACGGTGACCCGCCATGGAGTTCCGACGCATTCACGCCCTTCCGCCCTACGCCTTTGCAGAGATAGATGCTCTGAAGGTATCTGCTCGTCGCGCTGGCGAGGACGTAGTCGACCTAGGTTTCGGAAACCCTGATCTGCCCTCCCCGGAGATAGCGGTTGAGAAGCTCGCAGAGGCCGCTCGAAACCCTCGGAACCATCGTTACTCGGCTACTCGCGGTCTCCCGCGCCTGCGCCTCGCAATATCAGACCTCTACAAGCGCCAGTTCGATGTTGATCTCGATCCGGATACAGAGGTCTGCGTAACCATCGGAGCTAAGGAAGGCTTCTCGCACTTGATGTGGGTCTTACTCGGCCCGGGCGACACAGCACTTGTGCCGAGCCCGTCATACCCGATTCATATCTGGGGTCCAATCCTTGCAGGGGCTGGTGTGCATTATGTGCGCCTAGGCCCCGACCAAGATTTCTTTGCAAACCTTGAGGCTGCTTGGGAGCAGGCATGGCCGCGCCCGAGGGTCGTAGTGATGTCATTCCCACACAACCCCACAGGTACCTGCGTCGATCTTGATTTCATGGCCAGGATGGTCGGGTTCGCTCGCGACCACGATGTTGTCTTGGTGCATGACTTCGCGTATGCCGAACTCGGATTTGATGGCTATCGACCGCCATCGGTCTTAGAGGTTCCAGGTGCCAAAGACGTTGCGGTAGAGCTGTACAGCCTGACCAAGAGTTTCTCGATGGCCGGCTGGCGCGTTGGATTCATGCTCGGCAATGCAGAGGTAGTTGGAGCGCTTGCTCGCCTGAAGTCTTACCTCGATTACGGAACCTTCCAGCCGATTCAGATCGCATCGATTGTTGCGATGAACGAGGCCCCCGATTACCCCAAAGAGGTCGCAGAGGTTTACAGAGGCCGTCGAGATGCTTTAGTTGACGGTCTTGCTCGCATTGGCTGGCAGATCCCGAAGCCCGAAGGAACGATGTTCGTATGGGCACCGATCCCAGAGGCCTACGCTGAGATGAAGAGCCTTGAGTTTGCAAAGCTCCTAGTGCGCGAAGCCCAAGTAGCCGTATCTCCAGGTGTGGGATTCGGCCCCGGTGGCGAGGGATTCGTGCGGTTCGCTCTAGTTGAGAACGAGCAGCGCATTCATCAGGCGATCCGCGGGATTCGTCGGGCGCTTACCAAACTCGCCTGAGTACCCTCCCGAGCAAAGTCTTTCTGGGGCAGTGATCTCGCTGTTAATTTTGCGTGCGCGAGTTTCTTGGCTGCTCTAGTCTCAGGGCATAACTTTTGGTGCCGCTGATTAACGGAGAGTTGAGTAACTCCTCGTCAGTGCATCAAAATTGCAGCTAACCGTCTTTGGCGAGGGGAGTGCCGGTGGCCTACTGGATTATTAAAGCCATTCTCACACCCATACTTCGGCTGCTGTTTCGAGTCAAGGTTGAGGGGCGCGAGAACCTTAAGGGTGACGGAGCGGTGATCATCTCCGCAAACCATCGATCATTTATCGACTCTCTCTTTATCCCCCTTGTCGTGCCTCGACGTGTCACATTCGTGGCAAAGGCTGAGTACTTCGACGATCCAAAAACTGCCTGGATATTTAAGGCCCTTGGCCAGATACCGATTCGCCGCGAGGGGGGGAGCGCAAGCGAACGCGCTCTTGACTCTGCTGCAGAGGTCCTCGAAAATGGTGGCGTCTTTGGGATCTACCCAGAGGGAACGCGCACGCGAGATGGGCTACTACACAAGGGGCGCACTGGCGTAGCGAGGCTCTCCATGCGAACTGGTGCGCCAATAATTCCGTGTGGTCTCGTTGGAACAGATGAGATACAGCCGACAGACAAGAAGCTTCCGCGCCTTTTTCGTAAGGTCGTGATTCGCTTTGGTACCCCAATTGATCCGCAGCGCTGGAGTGATCGTGCAGATGACCGGTTGGTGCTCAGGCAGATGACGGATGAGTTGATGTTTGAGATCCAGTCGCTCTGCGGATATGAATATACGGATTCCTATATGGCCTCTGGCGGAGTTGTCACTGGTGCCCATGACGTGGCTGATCCACCTGTTGTGCTCCAGCAGGCGAGTAGCAACCGATCTATCGCCTCGTAGAGCAAAACAGAGTCTTCTTGTTAGATGACTCTAAAAAATAAAGTTTGATTCAGTCGGTAATGGGGGAGCGATCCCAATCCAACGATCGCTCTACAGCCCTTGACCAAGTTGCTCTGCGCATCGAGATCTCCTCGCTCGCCATGCTTGGAGTGAACTCTGCTTCCTCTGTCCACGAGGCTGCTGCCTCCGCCGGGGTTGCCCAGACTCCAATAGCTATGCCAGCTAGGTAAGCGGCACCTAGAGCGGTGGTGTCTTTTACGGCTGGTCTACGCACTGTTACCCCGAGGAGATCGGCCTGTAGCTGGCAGAGAATATCCATGGCGCTTGCACCACCATCGACCCTGAGCTCGGCAATCGCTGT